>JADJGZ010000020.1 GCA_016707785.1 Bacteroidales bacterium
GCACTTTAGGGGCAGGTAAAGGGACCATTGTTGATTACCTCGTGAGTGTTCGTGGGTTCAAACACTATTCGGTAAGGGAATACATCAGCAGGGAGATAGTGAAACGAGGGCTCCCTGTAAACCGCGACAGCATGGTTGTGGTTGCCAATGACCTCCGCTCTTCTTATGGCCCCTCCTATATTGTAGACAGGCTTTTTGAAGAAGCCCTGCTTTCGGGTAACGACTGCGTGATTGAGAGCATACGTACCCCGGGAGAAGTGGAATCCCTGAGGGAAAAGGGAAATTTTATCCTGCTGGCAGTTGATGCAAGTCCCAGGCTTCGTTATGACCGTATTGTCTTAAGGAACTCCGAAACCGACCAGGTAACATTTGAAACTTTTATGGGTAATGAGAAAAGGGAAATGGATTCCAATGACCCCAATAAACAGAACCTGAGGAAATGTATTGAACTGGCCGACCATCTTCTGATGAACGACACAAGCATCGAAGACCTGACCCAACAGGTTTCCGGGATACTGAAGGCTTACCTGCAAAACTAATGTATTCAGGCAACTGAATCGAACAGTAATAATTTTCGTTATTTTGTAACTGCAACCTTTGCCCCTCATGTAACGATGAATCTCAGCCGGAATTTTAACCTGATTTTAGCCATTCTCCTGCTCCTGTTAATAGGCGTAGTTGGCATTTCAGGTTTTATGATGATTGAAGGGTATACGATGCTGGAAGCGGCCTACATGACTACCATCACTGTGGCCACGGTTGGATTTTCGGAAGTCCGTGATTTATCGGATGAAGGCCGGTTATTTACCATTATATTAATCATATTGAGCATTGGTATTTTCGCTTACTCCATATCCACCATAACCTCCTATGTTGTGGAGGGCAGATTAAGAAGCCTGTTTGAGGGCACAAAGAAAAATAATGAAGTCAAAAAGATGAAAGACCAGATCATAGTTGTGGGCTACGGCCGAAACGGGCAGCAGACTGTTCATGACCTACTGTTGCTTGGCAAACCGGTGGTTGTGATTGAAAAAGATCATGAAACCATCCTTTCCCATCAATCCACAAAAGTGGTTTTTATTGAAGGCGATGCCACTGAAGATGAGGTACTGGAAAGGGCAGGCATACAGAAGGCAGAGGCACTCATCACCTCTCTTCCCATCGATGCCGACAACCTTTATGTGGTGCTGACAGCACGTTCTCTTTGCCCTAATCTGAAGATCATCTCAAGGGCTTCGCATGATTATTCAGAGAAAAAGCTGAAAACAGCAGGAGCATCCCATGTGGTGATGCCTGAAAAAGTGGGAGGAACCTTTATGGCCAGCCTGGTTGCAAAACCCGACCTTGCCGAGTTCTTCCATCATCTTTCTATTGAAGGATCCGAAGGGGTTAACCTTGTGGAAGTAGTTTGCTCTGACCTCCCTGATGAATTCCAGGGTAAAACCATACACGATCTGAGCATCAGGCGGCTTACCGGCGCCAATATCGTGGGCTTCAGGACTCCGGAAGGGCAATACATCATTAATCCCGGTGGAGATACGGTAATGCTGCCCAATGCAAAATTGTTTGTCCTTGGAACCCCTGACCAGATTGAAAAAGTAAAGAAAATCATCCGGGAAAGAATTAACTGAGAAACGTTAAAAGACAATCTCAAAAAGCCGCTCAGAATCCAGAATATCTACCAGGTTTTTTCCATTCGACAAACCGACTTATGAACTTTAAACATTTTGTGAAGTTTAGACAGTTGGAAAACAAAATAAAAAAAAAATCAACACAACAAAAAAAAACAAACAACACTTTTTACTCCATTACATTTAACCTACAAAATGACAGATTCAACAACTTATATAAGGCCAACCTGGGACGAATATTTCATGGAAGTAGCCATGACCATCGCCAAACGAGCCACCTGTGACCGTGGCAGAAGTGGCTGTGTGATTGCCCGAAATAAACAGATTTTGGTGACAGGGTACGTCGGTTCACCTATCGGACTTCCGCATTGCGATGATGTTGGACATTTATTCAAGCAGGTAACCCATGAGGATGGCAGCACCACCAATCATTGTGTAAGAACAGTGCATGCAGAACAGAATGCCATTTGCCAGGCAGCAAGGTTAGGTATTTCGTTACTGGGTTCCACTTTATATTGCAGGATGACTCCTTGCCGCACCTGTGCAATGCTTATCATCAATTGCGGGATCGAAAGGGTGGTTTGTGAATTCAGGTATCATAATGGAACAGAATCTGAAGCTATGTTCAGGGAGGCGGGCATTCAGCTGGATTTTGTGAATGATGATGTCCTCAAATACGAAAAGCAGTAATTCTCAACCAGGAGTTCAGGAGATCTGATCTTTGGGTGTTTCATCAGGAAGATCCCTTCTGCGCATGATCAGGTGAAACGACCAGTATACCATATTCAGAAACAGTCCCATAAACAGGGTAACACCCCAGGCTTTAAGGTTATGCAGGGGATTGACGATGCTATCACGAATGTCGTATAAAATGGCTGAGGATTCAGTGATCACATCCCAGCTATTCCAGCGAAGGTAACGGCCAATGTAAATTCCGTATGCTCCCAGGAAAAGTAATCCTATTGTGGTGATTTTGAGGAATTTCTTCGGAATCCGAATAGCCAGGATTTTTTCAATGTCCCAAAGACTGAAGATACCGAAGAGCAAGCCCGTCCATGCAAAAGAAAGGATCAGCACCAGGTCGAACCAGAGGGGCATATTCTGGCTATGCCTGAGGTGAAACAGGTCTGTAAGAATATAGGGAGCATTCGGGAAAAACAACAGCCATAGCAGGATCAGCACAGTGGCCGCTCTTTTCTTCTTTCTGAGATTGGGATAAATCGAGAGAATACTGCTGAACAACCAGGGAATAAAAGCCAGGAACAGGTTCCAGTTCAGGAAGAGGAAAGTGGTTTTATCGGTATATACGAATCTGAAAACCGATAAGGCAAAGCAGGCAAAACTTATAAATCCCAGGAATAGTGTTTCTTCTAAACGATTTGCACTTTTAAGTTGTCGGATCATCAGTTATAGGGAGTATCAATAACAATATAGCCCTGCAAAGGTAGGTATAACCCTTTACCTGAAATATTAAGGTTTGTTAAAGTACTTCAGAATAAAAAGGGTCGTTCAATAGATCAACGAACTTATAAATGGTAAATAACCCCTGAATCCAGTCCGAAGGAATACTCGAATTCCCTGATAGGCGCATCCAGGATTGGGAAAAATGACCTTCTGTAATTGGGTTCGAACCTGATTGAAATCCGATCGTTTACAGGCAGTTCAATACCAGCACCCAGAGAACCACTCATATTGAACGCAGAAAAATCATAATCCATCCGGCTGGATGATTTTTTAACATGGCCATCATCATATTTCAGGAAGCTCACTGTTTTAGCCACCAGGAAAAGATCACAGTAAACTGCGGCAGCAACGTATACCTTGACCTTACCGGAATAAACATTGTAAGTACCTTTCACAGGTAATGAGAGGTAATAAAAATGACTGGAAGATTTGAATTTTCTTATACCCTCATCTACTTCAAAAATTATATCCCTATAGGTTGAACTGTAATGCCTGTCGGAGAAATTTAGGCCTGATTCAAAACTCAATTTATCATTCACCTTATAAAGAATGCATGCACCTGTTGTATATCCAAAGGATGGGATCTCCATATTATCGCGATAATCAGCCATACCATTCCACCCATCAGTGGCATGAAGCGAACGATAGGCATATTCAGGGGCAAAGCGTAATCCGGCCGACCACTTCCCAAAACCTGATTCACTTTGTGCAAAAGAAAATAATGGGAACAGTGACAATAAGGCCAGTAGAATCCTAAAAGAAAATACATTCAATAATTTATTCATGATAAAAGTAATAATAGTAGTTACGGTTTTATTTCAATTTTTGTTCCGATGGGCACTGATTTATAAAGTTCATCTACCTCTTCATTTGTCATGGCGATACAGCCCGCAGTCCAATCAAACCATCGCTGAAATTTTACCAATAAATCCCAGTCCATTCTTTAATCCATGGATCTTTATTTCTCCTCCAATGGGTTCCTTGTTTCCTTTATGTCTTTCGATATCCTGGTCATTTGGATAGGATATTCCAAGATTCTTATGATATCCACTATTGGGGTTTTTATCAAAAATCACATACGATCCTTCAGGTGTTCTCTTATCTCCCTCGCATTGCTTTGGACCAACAGGGTTTTTGCCTAAAGATATTTTATAAGTTTTGATGACCTTCCCAGCAGTATTTTTCCGACTTTTGTTGCGAGTCAATTTTTGACTCTGCCCTTTAAAGTGTCCGCCTGGCGCTCCGGGGCGGCGGGAGCACGTTGCCAGCATCGCGTCAATGAGGCGTTTGGGAGCATACCTGAGCCTTTGCAATTTTGTTGGTGCTTGTCATTGGCTCGGAAAACAGAGGTAAAACATCAAGGCATTACATAATATTAATTGGTTCTTCGGCCCCGGCGCCAAGTCTTTTGCCTATGATTCTTATCATATTTGCTGTTGTGGGATGTCTAGCTACTTAATTCTATCTTCACATTTTCTTCTTTCCCTTTCAATAAACCCGGGACAATCAGAGATTTTTCTATAGATTAAATGGTCTTTCATAGGCAAAATATGAGGCCTCCAGCCGAAAACATTCATCGAACCGGTCGTCCCTAACTGAAAAGTAAAACATTTTGCGATGGTTTGCCCGTCCTGATCGAAAAGAACGCCAATCACAGCCCATCCCGGGTAGATTCCGGGTTTGTTACAACATTTATCCCAATAAGCATCTTTGACACAAGGCATCGTTTTAAACCAGGAAGTAAGCGAATCTAGGCCAGGGGAATGGGTCACCTGCATGCCGCTCCCGGGGCCGTTATCATAGGTTACTCCATGCCTGTACTTGCGGGTTTCATGCTTTAATATCCGTTCCACTTTCCTGTAGTTTCCGTGTTGAACGGCATTGCAGAAAGGTCTGTTTGACTGTCCGAAAGTAACGTTCAGTGCCAGAAAGAGAATGAAAATTAAAGGGATAAATTTTCTCATCAGCAGGGTTAAAAAAGCAAACTATACCGAATTGGAGCAGGATTGCGAAAATTAATGAAATTCCTCCTCCCGGCAAAACTCAGTCTGTGCAGTTTCGGTCAGTTGAAGGATCGTAAACCTGGCAAGAATGAAAATACTACAACTTTCAAGCCATTGATTTACCATAAATGAAAATTTTGGGTACATAACCCTGTCAGGGTTTCCAACCCTGTCAGGGTTATGCTTCCTGGAAAAGCAAGTTACCTGAAAATTGCTGTTCCCCTGTCAATCCTGCCGTTCTCCGACTTCAGCCAGCCCCTGAACATTCCTGAGGTATTGAATACCATTGCAATATTTCCGTTTCTATCGATTCCGATGATGCCCCCATTGCCTCCCTGTTCTTTTAGTTTGGATTGAATTACATAGGTTGCGGCTTCACTGAGGCTCATTTCCTTGTATTTCATCAAGGCACTAATGTCATATGCAACCACATTCCTGATGAAAAACTCACCATGCCCGGTTGCAGAAATCGCACAACTTTCGTTATCCGCATAGGTACCGGCCCCGATAATAGGAGAATCCCCCACCCTTCCATATTTCTTCATCATCATCCCACCGGTGGAAGTCCCGGCTGCCAGGTTTCCCATCTTATCCAGTGCCACACAACCTACGGTTCCATGTTTCCCTTCCGCTTTTTGAATGGAATCCATTCTCGCTTTGGCTTTCTCAAAGTCGTTCCAGCGCTGTTCGGTGCGGAAATAGGAAGGGTCCACGATTTCGAGTCCCTGCTCTTTGGCAAAGAGTTCTGCACCCTTTCCTGTCAGCATCACATGGGGAGAGTTTTCCATCACTTTTCTTGCTGCTGATATCGGGTGCCTTACAGTTGTCATTCCTGCCACACTTCCAGCCTGATGGGTAGCACCATTCATGATACTTGCATCCAGCTCATTTTTCCCTTCTGCCGTAAAAACTGCGCCCTTACCGGCATTGAAAAGGGGGCAATCCTCCAGGAAACGGATGCATGCCTCCACAGCATCCAGACTGCTTCCCCCATTGCGCAGGATGCTATCTCCTATTTCCAGCGCACGGTTGAGGGAGTCGGTATAGATTTTTAACTTTTCAGGAGTGAATGCTTCAGCTGACAGATTCCCAGCCCCTCCGTGAATAGTAAGAGAATAATTCTCCTTTATGTTCTGAGCCTGAACTGAAGAAATCAACAGTATCATTACCAGGGAGATTGGCATCAGCAATAGTTTCAACTTCATAAGACCTATTCTAAAAATTATGAACAACTTAGTTCTTTCAGGCAAGCTTATTATTAAAAGGAATCACTTTCAATTTTGGGAAGATAGAAGCTTCACCAAAGGAAGCAATTTCATCGGGAATCCGTAAAAAAAACATCATATCCATACCTGACTATCATCATTAAAACAATCACCAGGAAAAGCATCCTGATGAAACTATTCCCTCTTTTCAGGGCCATCCTGCTGCCTGCCAGGTTTCCGGCAATATTGCACACAGCCATGAGCAGGGCAATCTCCAGTAAATAATTCCCCTGGCGGATAAAAACGATTAATGCAGAAATATTGGTCATACAGTTGATGAATTTGGCATAGGCAGATGCCGTCAGGAATTCAAAACCCAGGATAACCACAAACCCAAGGACAAAAAAGCTACCCGTCCCGGGGCCAAAAAAACCATCATAAAACCCCACGGAAACTCCGATAATGGAGCCAAAAACAATCTGTTTTTTTTCAGATAAATGCCTGGTTTGTATTGAACCAAGATCCTTATTGATAAAAGTATAAATCGCTATGAGGATGAGTATAACAAGTATCAGGGGTTTCAGCGTTTCCACATGAATATAGCTCACCACTTTTGCCCCGGTAAAGGAGGCTACAAAAGCAAAAAATGAAATAATAAATAAAAGTTTGAAATTAAATTTTATATGCCTTGAATATTGATAAGCAGCTACTGAAGTTCCTGATAGAGCTGCAATTTTATTGGTTCCAAAGAGAGTAGGCAGTGACTGACCCGGGAAATTTATGAGCAATGCCGGAATTTGTATGAGTCCACCTCCTCCAACCACAGAATCAATGAAACCGGCTATAAAAGAAAAAACCACTAATGCGATTAGTGTCAGGGTTGAATATTCCGAAAACAATTCCAAAAGATTCATTTCTCATTATGCATTAGCTGGTGTAGGAATATGCTCTGACCAATCACCCTTTATTCTTTAATTCTCAATAATCAAATCTTTAAGTTGGCTTGAATCCTAAAAACAGTCTCCATAGGGCAAGCCCTAAGTCCTAGAGGCCCGTTATGATTTGTTTTATGCTGATCAATCCCAGCAGGTCGGCAGAAAACACAAGAATGATGACAATGATCATCCATCGGACAAATCCCACACCCCTTTTAATTGCCATCCTGGAGGCAATCCAGGCACCCCCAATATTTCCGAGAGAATGGATCAGTCCGTATTCCCAGTGTACCTGTTTATTCAGGATAAACACCACAATAGCAGCCAGGGTATAAAGAAGCACAATATAAACTTTGATGGCGTTGGCTCTGACAAGGTCGAAGCCTGAACCAAGAACAATCCCGGCCAGCAGATAATATCCCACCCCAATCTGAATGAAACCTCCATAAATTCCAATCAGGAAAAAAATGACAACTTCTATCCATGAGACAGGCTTTTCTGTAAGATGCTTTCTTTCCTTAAGCCAGACAGAAGGTTTTACGATCACGAAGAACAGCATGATCAGCATGATCACTGCCATGGCTTTGCGGAAGAAGGTTTCGTTGATATCAACAGCGATCCATGCTCCCAATACTGAGCCGATAATAGTGGGGATCGCCAAAAGGGTTGATTTCCGCCAAGGGATCAGGTCTTTCTTCCCAAATGCCTGAACAGAGGTAATATTCTGAAAGATAACAGCAATGCGGTTGGTACCATTGGCCACATTGGCAGGCAATCCCAGCATCATCAGCACTGCAATACTTATCGCGGTTCCTCCTCCTGCCAGGGTATTGATGAACCCGACAAACAGACCCGAGGTAATCAGCAGGAAAATGGTGAACCAGGACATGAGCACTTATTAATATTGCGGGTAAATTTAGCAAGAGTTTTCAATCTGTGAATTAAAACCTTTTAGCCTCTTGACACTTACAAATGCTTTGTAGGATTTTTCCTGGCTTACCGTATTTATTGAAGAGGTGGTATTTTTTCACAGCTTTATAAATATTTTTACAATCTTTACAGAACAGTAAGATCAGCTTGATTCTTTATGATTCTCAAACCCATATCCAAATGATAAAATTGAATATTAAAGTATTGATTTCACTCTTTATCCTGGTGATGCCTTTGTTAGCTTTCACTCAAAAGGTCAAACATCAGTTTGAATTCAGCAACAGGGATTTTCTTTTGGATGGCAAACCGTTCCAGATCATCGGTGGAGAGATGCACCCAAACCGTATTCCTGCTGAGTACTGGCGGCATAGGATACAGATGGCAAAAGCCATGGGGTGTAATACCATTGCAGCCTATATTTTCTGGAATTATCATGAAGAGAAAGAGGGTGTTTATGATTTTACGACATGGAACAGGGACATCAAAAAGTTTGTGAACATAGCCAAGGAAGAAGGCATGTGGGTAATCCTAAGGCCAGGACCCTATGTATGTGCTGAATGGGATTTCGGTGGCATCCCTCCATACCTTTTAAAGATTCCTGATCTGAAAGTTCGCTGCATGGATTCCCGCTACATGAAAGCAGTAGAAAATTATATTACTGCCTTATCCAAAGAAATTCTTCCCCTGCAAATCACTGAAGGAGGCCCGGTGCTTATGTTGCAGGTGGAAAACGAATATGGGAGCTATGGGAATGACCGTGAGTACATGAAAACCCTTGAAAAACTCTGGAGAAAACAAGGGATAAGCATTCCATTTTTCACCGGCGATGGTCCGACGACCTTTATGCTTGAAGCTGGAAGTCTGCCCGGCTGTGCGGTTGGACTTGATTCGGGTTATGACCAGGCCTCTTTTGACCTGGCTTATAAAATGAACCCCGGAGTCCCGGTTTTTAGTTCAGAAACTTACCCCGGTTGGTTAACCCACTGGGGGGAGCAGTGGCAAAGGCCTGATACCGCCTCTTTAATGAGGGAGGTGCGCTTCCTGATGGACACCAAAAAGTCATTCAACCTTTATGTGATCCATGGCGGGACCAACTTTGGATTCACAGCCGGCGCAAATTCAGGAGGCAAAGGCTATGAACCCGATGTTACCAGTTATGATTATGATGCACCCATTGATGAACAAGGAAATGCTACGCCTAAATATATGGCTTTGAGAAATCTGATCGCCTCCTACCTTCCAAAAGGAGCATCTTTACCTAAAATACCATTACCCATTAAAGCCATTGAAACAGAGGAGGTTAAAATGTCAGTAAATGCCTCACTCTGGGATCATCTGCCCATGCCTGTTTCATCTGTTCAACCTGTCCCTTTTGAAAACCTGGGCCAAAACCAGGGATTTATGGTATATAAAACCAGGCTGATCGGCCATAAAAGCGGTAAACTTAAAGTCACTGAATTACACGACTATGCCACCGTTTTTCTGAATGGAAATTATATAGGATACCTCGACCGCAGGGAAGGCATACAAACCATAGATTTACCCGTTACCGAGCAGTTGAATCCAGAGCTTGAAATTCTGGTTGAAGGCATGGGTCACATCAATTTTGCCCAGGAAATCATTGACCGTAAAGGAATTACTGACCGGGTGAGCCTGAATGGAATGACATTGATGAATTGGAAGATTTACCAGTTACCTATGGACCAGGAATACCTTCAACAGTTAGGCCACTCAGCCGGGATCCCGGATGTATCAAAACCTGGTGTATTTTTTTCAGGGACGTTTGATCTTACAGAGGTTGGCGACACCTATTTTGACCTTTCCAGCTACAAAAAGGGTGTTGTATGGGTCAATGGACATAACCTGGGCAGGTTCTGGGAGATTGGCCCTCAAAAAAGGTTATTCTGCCCTGCGATATGGCTGAAAGAGAAGAATAATGAAATCCTGGTTTTTGACCTTCACCAAAGGCAGGCCGGGAACATCAAAGGTTTTACAAAAATGAATTAACAGATAGAACTTAGAATTCAATATCCAAGCCAAAGGCTTCCCTTCGGGAGTAGCCAGAATATTTTACAATCTGCTCAATATTTTGAAAATTATTCTGAATTCCTGGATTCTTGAATTCTGGATTCTTGAATTCTGGATTCTTGAATTCGGATTCTTGAAAATTCTACCATTAATCATTATTTTGTGAAATATAACTATCTCTTACATTTTCAATATTTTAAAAAAAATCTCCGGAAAAAGCGCTGAAACCCTATTACCTTTTGGGTGTTTCCGGATTAATGTACGATGGATTGTATAATCAGTCTTCCCTTACAATGACAGGGAGCACATGACATTCTACTGATTTACAAATCGTTGCATACAGTTTTTTACTTTGTACCTACTAAATTAGACTCATATAACTCTCTGCCGAAATGAACAAAACTGTAGTTTTCCTATCCCTTCTCTCCATTTTTTCCCTCACTTCCTGTATTAAAGATTTTGATGATCTCCCTGCCCCTGTGCCAGATAATCTGAAAGAGATCAATGTTTCATCAAATTTCGACTGGAATACCAGCAGAAATATTGACATCAACATTACCGGTCTTCCGACTCAGATACCGATTTTTTCGACACTGACCATCAGTTTGAATGATGGCAGTAACCTTTTCCAGATGAACCATGAAATGAGCAAGACCATTAAACTTGAGCTCGTAGTGCCCAATTTGGAAGAAAACATTAGGATAAAGTATGGTACTATGGAATATACCCTTCCGATTGAAAACAACAAAGTAGCATTCTCATTTATTCCAGAAGTCACTGATTAACCTCCAATTTCCAACTTTACGATGAAACGAATCCATACATACATTTTTGTAAGCAGCTTATTGTTTTCGCTCACGCTATTATCATCAAGAGCAATAGCGGATGTCACGCTGAACTGTGAATCAGGAAACCGGGCCATTGAGCAGGGCAACTGCTGGGGCTTTGGTGCCACCACCTATTCAAACCAGAATAACCTGGTGATTGCAGGCTCATGGTCAACACGGAGTAATTCCCTGACAAGTACCAGCTTGACTTCCTGCTGGATTAAAACACCCTGGATGAAAACAGGCAATGGAAATATCACTTTCCAGGCCCGCCTTGATGGCAATGGTAATGGGGTTTCCTCGAAGTCCATTGTGGTTTGTTATATCCCTTATGTTGCCAATGCATCCTATGGCGAAGGCACTGCTGTACAATTCTACACCTATAATTTCCCTTCCTTTAACAATACAACGATAAGAGATATATCCGTTCCAATCCCTGCTGAAATACAGAACTCCTCCGTTGTATATAAATTCAGGGTAAGCTTCATTGGACAAGGGGGCAATGAAAGAGCTTATTCTGATAATTATATTTTCCCGGGCACCTATTGGTCCGATCCATCCAACAACTGCGGTCCGATGAGCACTGTTCAGGATATGGATGGAGATGGAGTTGCAGACGATCAGGACAATTATCCAAATGATGCCTACAGGGCCTATAACAGCTTTTATCCTTCCTCCAGCTCATTCGGAACCCTGGCTTTTGAAGACAGTTGGCCTAATCGGGCTGATTATGACCTGAATGACATGATTATAGGCTATAAGTTCAATACAGTCACCAATGGGCAGAATAATGTAGTAGAGATACAGGGTAACATCATCACAGTAGCTTCAGGGGCTTCCTTTAAGAATGCTTTTGGTTTCCAGCTTGATGGTATTGCACCAAATAAAATAACCAGCGTCACCGGTAATTCGATCTCTTCAAATTCTATTTTCAATTTCAATTCCAATGGGCTGGAATCGCTCCAGACCTATGCGAATTGTATTGTTTTCGACAACTTCTACCAGGTAATGCAACATCCTGGATCAGGCACAGGAATCAATACCAGTAAAACCGCACCTTTTGTTGATTATGATACTTTAAATGTCAACATTGTTTTCATCGACCAGGGTGTAAATCCACCCGGGGGAACCGTGTCAGTTTCACAATTAAGTTCCAATGTTTTCAATTTTTACCTGGTTGTAAATCAACAACGCGGAAATGAGATCCATCTTGCAGACAGGATTCCTTCGAGCCTAGTGAATTCAATGTTATTCGGAGCGGGGAGTGATGATTCCAATCCCGCAGCAGGCAGATATTACAAAACCAGCAACAACCTTCCATGGGGCATCAACATTCCAAGGGATTTCAATTATCCAACTGAGAAGACTCCCATCAATGAGGCATACCTGCATTTCATGGACTGGGCAGGCAGCTCAGGGGTGAACTACCAGGATTGGTACATGAATCTTCCCGGTTACAGGAACAGCAACAATATTTATTAATAAACGCTTCCTCGTTTATGCAAAAAGGCAGCACCGGGAACGGGCTGCCTTTCTTCATTTGTGCATTCAGTTATTGAATTAATTTAAGATACCTTGAATCTGTACTTTTACATCCTTCATGAATTCACTGTAGGATTCCGGTCTCATCCGGTTAAGATACATCAGCAACATCCCGGGAATTAAATACTGCAAGGCCTTTTTCCTGTTTTCAACTTCATTTTTTGAGTAAATTTTTTGCTCAACACAACACTTCCAATCTTCAAGTGTAAGCTCTACTGGGAAGTCAAAAATCAAGTCTGCTGTAGGGTGCTTACTGCTGATCGTCGACATTCTTTCAAGATAAAACAGTTCAAAAATTCCGGGGTATTGCACAAAATAATCGATCAGAGCAGTGGTCAACGCCAGAATTCTGTCTTTACCCTCTGCAGATGATGCAGCTTTCTCCTTTGCGAAAGTCTCAGCCTCAGTCTGGAAATCTTTTACACAGATGAATACCAATTCCTTGATATCCTTGAAGTAATTATACAAAGTTGCATAGGAATAGCCTGCTCTTTCAGCGACTGCCCTGACATTAATACTCTTTAGACCTTCACCCTTTAACATTTCACGGGTGGCCTCAATAAAATAGGAACGAATTCTTTGCTCCTGGATTTCTTTTCTTTCCATCATTAAATATTTAACGATGCAAATATACTGAACATTGTTAAATAAACTAACATTGTTAAATAAATGAGAGTTCGATGTAAAGGATTACTATAACATATCTTCATGTCGTTCAAAATCAATAAGGTAATAAGGTTTGCTGCTATTATCGCCAGTAACTTTACTAAGGTTAAGAATTAATAATAAGGTTTTTAGTGATTATCAACCTTATCTTTTTCTTTTCAGAACCTTAGTAAAAAAAAGAATAAAATTAGATTTACTTTATTTCCTTATTTTCCAGTTACTTCTGAATTTATTCACATCGAATTCACGCTAATTTAAAAATTTTCTTACTCAAATAAAGTTGCATATTTTTGAAGAATAGCCTTAAGAAATTATGAAGTCCATTCCCCTGATTCTCCTTATTTGCCTATTACTTCAGATGGAAGTAGTTTCCCAGACTGAAGCCGACACTTATCAGTGGCCAACAGATTCATTGGTAAGAAAGAAACTTGATGCATGGCAGGATATGAAATTTGGTGTGCTGATATCCTGGGGGTTGTATTCACAAAAAGGGATACTCGAATCATGGGGGTTATGCCCCGAAGATGAAGACTGGATAGGAAGAAACGGCTACGCGGACTATTTCGGGTATGCCCGTGATTACAGGGAAACTGCCAGGATATTCAATCCGCATCAGTTTCAGCCGGAAAAATGGTCAGAAAACTGCAGGAAAGGAGGAGTGAAATACATGATCTTCGTCACCAAGCATCATGATGGGTTCTGTATGTTTGACAGTAAATTCACAGATTTTAAGATAACAAATCCTGATTATCCTTTCTCGGCTCATCCCCGTTCGAATATTGCTAAGGAAATTTTTTCCGCTTTCAGAAATGAGGGCCTTTCGGTGGGTGCATATTTCTCAAAACCAGACTGGAGTTCCAACGATTTCTGGTGGACTTATTTCCCGCCAAAGGACCGAAATCCCAACTTCGATATTACCAAACATCCCGAACGTTGGAATAACTATATTAAGTACACCCACAACCAGCTGAATGAGTTGGTTACTGATTATGGAAAACTCGATATTCTATGGCTGGATGGCTGCTGGGTAAGGCCATTAAATACACTGAATGAACGTGTGGAAGAATTTTGCAGGTATCCTTATGACATGGATATTGATATGGCTTCGATTGCTTCAAATGCCCGTAAAAAACAAGCCGGAATCCTGGTAGTAGATCGATGGGTACCCGGTCCATACGAGGATTATCTCACACCAGAACAAAAGACCCCTGACCAGGCATTGAGTGTTCCATGGGAAAGTTGCATCACCATGGCTACCGACTGGGGATGGACCCCGAATGCAAAGTATAAAAGTGCTGAACAGCTTATCCAGCTGCTGGTGAATATTGTAGCTAAAGGAGGGAACCTTTTGCTGGGTATTGGTCCGGATAAAGAGGGAGAATTCGATTCTATAGTTTATCAACGTCTCGAAACCATAGGAGCCTGGCTCGATCTTAATGGTGAAGCAATCTACTCAACAAGGCCTGTTGAGCCCTTTAAAGAAAAGGACGTAGCTTACACTTCAAGGGGTTCTGATACTTTGTATGCAATCTATCTCCCTGAGTTAACCAAACCCTTGATTCCGGAAGAAATATTCATCAGGACACAAATGCAGGACCAATTGAAAGTAACCGCACTTCATACCATGAAACCACTTAAATACAGAAAAACTAATGGAGGTATCTTTGTAGCAATTCCTGAAAAGCTAAGACTTTTGATGAGTAATCAACCCGCTTTCGTGATAAGAATCTGCAAGTAGGTGCATCTATTTATTCAATTCCGGCGAACCCGCTTTGTGTCTTTTGTTTAAAAGGCTATGACTGGCACCATAGGTAAAATACAACACAAGCCCAATCGCCAGCCATACTAAAAATCTCATCCAGTTAGTTACACCCAGTTCACTCATCAAATAAAGGTTGGTCAGTAAACCCAGGACAGGGATAAGTGACCACTGTCTTATGATAGCCATGGTGGTAACCCAGATGCTCATCAGGAAAAATATATAAACAGGAATATGAAGATAGGCTTGCTTCAGGGAGTCCATAAAACCAGAAACCAAACTGCTAACTTCCAGCATTCCGGTAAGGAAAAGGGCAAGAATGATCACAGTCCATAAAGGGATGAGGTAATGACGGCTGTTGAAATACGGTATCTTAAAACCTTTGGCATTCCTGTTTCCCCTGGGATTTAAGACCAGTATCCCGCCAGAAACCAAAATAAAAGCGAATAGTGTACCGATGCTGGTAAGATCAGTGACTTCAGTGAGATTGAGAAATAGTGAAGGGATGGCTACAATTAACCCGGCGACTATAGAAGCAAAGAAAGGGGTTTTATATTTGGGGTGCAGGCGGGAGAAAATGGGAGGAAGAAGTCCGTCGCGGCTCATACTCATCCATATCCTCGGCTGTCCTACCTGGAAAACCAGTAATACCCCAGCCATGGCAATCACAGCGCTAAAAGCAATAATGCCCGATAATTTGGTAAGGTGAAGCTTTTCAAAAGCATAAGCAAGCGGATCGGCCACTCCCAATTCGGAGGAAGATACCATCCCTGTAAGCACCAGGCTGATCAGAACATACAAAACGGTAGTAATTGCAAGGGAATAAATCATCGACCTGGGCAGATCCCTCCTGGGATTGCGGCATTCTTCAGCCGTTGTAGAAATAGCATCAAAGCCGATATAAGCAAAGAAAACACCAGAAACTCCTTTCAATACTCCGGTAATGCCATTGGGAGCAAAAGGTGACCAGTTATCCGGATCTACATAAAAAGCGCCTACCCCGATTACAAGCATCAAAATCCCAATTTTCAGCAAGACCATTAGGTCACCGGCTATCTTTGTTTCATAGATTCCTTTGAGCACAAGCCAGGAGATCAGAACTACAATTCCCAATGCAGGCAAATCACCAATGAGTCGCACTCCCTGGATGGCCGGTGCAGTATTCCATGCTTTGAAGGCTTCCTGTATCCCGGTATTCAGTTCATTGAATGATATCCCATTTTTCATGGACATAACTGCTTCAGCGTATCCCCTGGAGGCACTCAGGTAATCGATACACAGATATTCAGGGATATGAATGCCAAGTCCGTGCACTAACCCGGTAAAGTATCCTGACCAGGAAATAGCCACTGCAATATTACCAATAGCATATTCCATGATGAGGTCCCATCCGATGATCCATGCGATGAGTTCTCCAAAGCTGGCATAGGCATATGTATAGGCACTCCCGCTTATTGGGATTGATGAGGCAAATTCAGCATAACACATAGCAGAAAGTCCGCAGGCGATTGCTGTGAAAACAAACAAAAGAGAGACTGCCGGCCCCCCGCTGGCAGCGGCATTTCCAATGGTACTGAAAATCCCTGCACCAATTATTGCAGCTATTCCCATTGCGGTGAGGTCGAACACAGTAAGCGTCCGCCTCATGCCCGATTTTCCTGAAGAATCACCGGAATGTGAGAGCAGATCATGAACCGATTTCCGACGAAATAGTTGGGATCGCTGCATGAGTTTAATTTTTGTAAATGTATAACTTTCCTTTTGAACTGCTTACCGACTTCCGGCTTTTCAGGCCGTGTTCCCGCTATCCATTCATTACTTTAATTAAGATAAGTTCAAAATATTACGGCGTTTTTCGAACCATCCCAAAACCTGAAATCCTTTGAAAAATATCACGAATTATTATGGAGAATAAAATATTAAACATATGTATATATCTGTTTGTCATTAATTTAGAATCCAAAGCTCTAATGAATCTGAAACCTTTACTATTTCAGTAATCCTAATTTAAATTAGCTTCAATACGCCCTCAATTTCTTCCCATTTTGGGACATTTTCTCGAAAGAGGAATGAACATAAAAGAAAATTTCCTTGTTCACAACAGACTCAACATTTGCTTTCAGGCTCATTATATATTAGTTTTGTATATATGTAAAACTAATATATGTTACTGTCTCTGAATGAATCATAATGATGAAGTTGTATTAAACTCTTGCATAAAGAAGAATTAATTGCCCAAATAGATTATTCAAGTAACAATTTTTATAAAAAGGTTATTTATGATTGATCAGGCATTGACATTTCTCAGGGACGAACTTGCCTCTTATATATTGGCAAGGACTAACTCCAATAATGTGGAAGTGAAATTGACCAAACTGGTCAATGAAACCGGGAAATATGCCTTTGGAGAGGAAACCATTGCATTGTCAGTAATCAATCTTGAAGAAGACCGGACTTTCAAATCGCAATTACCGGAATATTCTTACGTGAATGGTCAGCATGTAAAGCTCGAGCCAGAACTGAAATTTAATGTACACCTTATGGTGGCCGCCAATTTTAATGTTTATGCTCAAGCCTGGAAGGCCATATCTCTTGTTTTAGCCTTTTTTCAATCCCATAGCTCTTTCTCAAGCCAGGAATACCCGGCTTTGAGCCAGACCATTGAGAAGATAACTGTTGAATTAACATCCCTCACTTACGAACAACAGAACCAGGTATGGGCATACATTGGGGGGAAATACCTTCCATCAGTCCTTTATCGTATCAGGTTGGTAGTGATCCAGGATGATTCCATATCAGGAATTGGTAAACCCATAACTCAAATTGAAACCAATCTCAAAAGTAAATGAGTACATCATTTGGCATACTATTCTCAGTGAAGATAGCACATTCCTATTATTCAGGAAACTGCCAGGATTTTGATTTTATCATACCCAGGGATTGTTCTGGTAAAGCCAGGAATTGCAGGATGATCATCAGGATTTTCAATGGGATATTATATGTACTTACCGAGAAACAGTCGGATGGTTCTCCTTTGGTATCAGCCCATGGCCAAACTTTTCGTTTTGGTCTCAGGCTCAAAAATCCTTTTTTCAGCAATTTTACCCAACTGGACTTCCCCGCGGGGTCTATTCCGTTGTATAGCAATGTGAGTGTGGTGAATCAACTGGACGCTGGTTCAGCAGTATTCATGACCGGTCCCCTTTTCTCCCATTCCATATCGAGGGTTAACCGACCAGTTACTATAACCCTGAAAGATAACGCCCAAAACGAAATACTGAACAAAGTACTGACAGATCCACTTGTAACAGATCCGCTTCCGGTGGATTTAAGGGATTATCCCTATGGACTATACCAACTCACTGAAAAGTATGCATCTATTACAAAGAAGTTTGGTTATTACCTTGATCCTGAATTAATCACTTCCAATCTTTTTGGACTGCTTGAGATTAAGGCTGATACCAGCTTCTATTCCGCCACACCTCCTGAATTCCAGGTAGCTTTTACTGCTAAAGAAGAAGTTCTCAAGTATTATGTAGTAGGTAAAAAATACACAACAACGGAGCTGAATAACGTCCTGGTTTCGGATGCAGGCTTCAATGAGGAATCAAGGCCACAGGTAGTCTTCACCAGGGTTAACCAGAACAATTTCACCGCAAATGACCTTCCACCCACGCTGCTGGCTGATTCCACGTCAAAGGTGGTGCTTTTCAAATCACAGGGAGTGGTGCGTCGGTTAGAAAAACCCAGGAAGAAAATTCAGTTAAGCAAAAGTACTGATTTAATTATCAAGCATTTGCCACAGCCTTCAATAGAACAGTCTAATTCTGATATGATAATCCAAATTTCAAAACCATAAAAAAACGCAATTATGGCAACCTACAAAACCCCTGATGTTTATGTGGAAGAGATTTCGATCTTTCCACCTTCCGTTGCTGAAGTTGAAACAGCAATCCCGGCATTTATCGGATACACCGAAAAAGCCATCCGGAAAACCGTGGATGATCTGATCCTCGAACCCACAAAAATATACTCCCTGAAGGAGTTTGAAACCTATTTCGGCTTACCTGAGGAAGACACTATTGCAATTTCAGTAGCAGATGACACTGCTACAGGAGGACTTGCCCTTGCAGGTTTTACGGAACCGGATGTGAAATATTTGTTGTATTTCAGTGTGAAGATATTCTTTGAGAATGGTGGTGGTCAATGTTATATTGTTTCCGTCGGTACCTACCAGGCAGTACCTGCTATAGACCTGAACGGTGACAATGGAACGGCAAAGCCAACCATGTATGGACTTAAAGACGGTCTCGACAAGATTTCCCTATTCGATGAGCCTACCATGATTGTGATTCCTGAAGCTGTTAAACTGGCAACTTCAGCTGAATACCAGACCCTGGTACAGGCTGTACTTTTGCAATGCAATACCCTTGGCGACCGTTTTGGGATCTTCGATATCTATGAGGGCGGTGTGAGTCTTGACAGTACAGCACTTTCCACTAACCGGGGCTATTTTGGCAACAATTTCCTGAAATATGGCGGTGCCTATTACCCCTTCATCAAGACTTCCATGAATTTTCATCTGAAGAGTGATGAGTCGAATGTAAGTGTTACTTATGGAGGTTCTACAGCGAATCTCGACACACTGAAAAGCACTAAGACAGCTGTATTCAATTTTGTAAGAAATGAATTGAAAAATCATTTCGTAGTGCTGCCACCCAGCGGTGCTATTGCGGGTGTTTATGCAAGCACCGACAGCAATCGCGGTGTTTGGAAAGCCCCGGCCAATGTAAGCCTGGCCAGCGTAGTAGAGCCGGTTATCAAACTGGATAATGCCAGGCAGGATGTGCTAAATGTAGATTCGGATACCGGAAAATCCATCAATGCTATCAGGGCATTTGCCGGGAAAGGCACCCTGGTATGGGGTGCACGTACCCTTGCCGGAAATGACAATGAATGGCGCTATATACCCGTCAGAAGATTCTTCAACATGGTGGAGGAATCGGTGAAGAAATCCACCTATTGGGCTGTATTTGAGCCTAATGATGCCAATACCTGGGTGAAAGTAAGGGGAATGATAGAGAACTATCTGACTCAGAAATGGAGGGAAGGTGCCCTGGCAGGAGCTACGCCCAAAGATGCATTCTTTGTTAAATGCGGCCTTGGAGTCACAATGACATCACAGGATATCCTGGAAGGACGCATGAATGTCGAAATCGGGATGGCTGCAGTTAGGCCCGCAGAATTTATCATTCTCAAGTTCTCCCATAAGTTACAGACATCCTGATAACCCGGGGAACCCTCTTCATTTCAGATGAGGAAAAGATTAGATAGCCTATTCATTTTCATTTGTTGAACCATCAAATCCTATTAATAATGGCAACCAAGACCTATCCATTACCTGTTTTTCATTTCACTGTTGAGTGGGGTGGAACCCGAATCGGATTCTCAGAAGTATCAGGCCTGACCCAGGAAAACCAGGCTATAGAATATCGGGATGGATCATTCCCTGAGTATTCTTCTATTAAAATGCCCGGATTAAGGAAATTTTCCAATATAACCCTGAAAAGAGGCATTGTAAAATCAGACAATGAATTTTTTAATTGGCTGAATACCATTAAACTGAATACGGTTGAACGTCGCGACCTTGTTATCAGTCTGCTAAACGAAGAACATGCACCGGTGATGGTATGGAAAGTTCATAACGCTTTCCCCGTTAAGGTAGAAGGCCCGCAGCTGAAGGCATCAGGCAATGAGGTGGCCATCGAGTCGATTGAACTGGCACATGAAGGCCTGGTTTTACAGAATGACTAATGGCGATCTACTATCCACCGGTTGGTTTTCATTTTAAGGTTGAAGTCCTTGGGATTTCTCCAAATGAAAGTGATACCCGTTTTACCGAGGTAAGCGGATTATCTGTTGAAGCAGGTATGGAAGAGGTGGCTGAAGGAGGAGAGAACAGGTTTATACAGAAGTACCCTGTGAATCCAAAGTATTCCGACCTGATCCTGAAACGTGGATTACTGGTTCATTCGGAAGTTACTGATTGGATTTTACGTTCGATCAATGACCTCGATATTCAGCCCAAAAACGTGGACGTCACACTCCTGAACGACAAGCATGAGCCTTTAGTCACCTGGCATCTTGTAAATGCATACCCTGTGAAATGGGTCATAGGTGATTTTAATGCCTCCGAAAATGCTGTAGTAGTAGAAACCCTCCAATTATATTACCAATATTTCACTGTCGACAAATCCTAAGCTATGCCAATCATTGTTGATGAAGTTGTTATTTCGGTAGAAGTCCCCAACCAGCCATCAGGCGCCACACCCGCACCTATTGTTGACCGGCAGTTGATCATTAATGAATGCGTGGAAAAAGTCCTGGAAATCCTGAAAGAAAAAAATGAACGATAGCCATGAGCGCAAGAGGAACCTTGGAACGACTTATTATTCAAGCTTATACCACTCCTGATTATTCAGGAAAAGCAGTGGATGAGTTTGAATCTTATGTAAATCCCAATGAAATAACACTTTCGTATGAAGTTGAATACGACAGTGCCCAGGGAACCGGGACTACAAAAAGCCGGATGGAATTCAAGAAGATGAAACCCGGTGATCTGACCCTGAATTTCTTTATCGATGGTACCGGGGCCAATGGAAGAAAGGCAGAAGTTCAGCAACTGGTAGAAAAGTTCCAATCAGTTACAGGCTATAACGGGGATATCCACCGGCCAAATTACCTGATCATTGTTTGGGGAACCATTCAAGTGAGGCGCTGTATCCTCAAAAGTGCGTCTATAGCCTATAAGATGTTCCGTCCGGATGGCATCCCCCTCAGGGCGGTGATAACGGCTGTATTCACCGATAATGCGGATGATCAGTCAAGGGTTGCAGAAGCACAGGACCAATCTCCCGACCTCACCCATATCAGGATGGTAAAAGCTGGAAGCTCCCTTCCGGCTATGTGTTATGAAATTTATGGTGATCCCTCCTATTATTTGGAGGTTGCCCGTGCCAACCGACTTGACAATTTCCGGAGACTGGTTCCGGGCAGTAAAATTTTCTTCCCTCCCCTTGAAAAGTAGACCATGCCAGAAGAAAGAACCATACCCGTCCCGGCAGAGCACCGCGAATTCACTGTTAAGGTGAATGGACGTGTCATTGAGAGGGTTAATCAACTTCTTTCTGCCAGTGTCACAAAAATGGCAGGAAAAATCAGTGCTGCCAGGCTGGTTTACCTGGATGGCAATGCATCTGCCGGAAGTTTCCCTCTTAGCAATTCGGATGTTTTTATCCCGGGGAAATCCATTGAGATAGAAGCCGGTAGCCAGGGGAATATCGTATCGTTATTCAAAGGAATTATCATCAAGCAAAGCATCAAAATCAGGGATCATTCTTCTCCTCAACTCATTGTCGATTGCCGGCATAAGGCAATAAAACTGACCGTTGGACGAAAGAATGCCTATTTTTTTGACAAGAAAGACAGTGAAGTAATTGAGACAATTATTGGGAATGCTGCTATACAGGGAACTATTGAGGATACCAGCGTAGTTCATAAACAACAGGTTCAGTATTATTCAACGGATTGGGACTTCCTGATGACGAGGGCACAAGCCAACGGAAAACTTGTGTACACGAATGATGATACTATTGTTGTTAAGAAGCCTGTTTACCCGGGGCAGGCTGTATTTACCCTTCATTATGGTGCCACTATCCTGGAAATGGATGCTGAAATAGATTCAAGGTATCAGTACAGAGGGGTAAAAAGTTTCTCCTGGGATGCTGCAAACCAGGAGCTGATTGAAAATGAGGCCAGTGACCCGGGCAACCAGGCTTCCGGTAATCTAAGTGCTGAAGATTTGTCAGAAACAGTCGGCCTGGATCATCTCCGTCTTCAACAGGGTATGCTTACCGAGGCTGAAGCCAGGGCCTGGGCAGATGCTAAATGGTATCAATCAGCTATGAATCGTGTTTCCGGCCGGATCAAATGTGAAGGTATTGGGAATATACAACCGGGAGATACAGTTCAATTAAGCGGGGTCGGCGACCGGTTCAATGGAGACCTGTTAGTGAGTGGAATACGGCAAAGCTTCGACCCGGCCGATGGCTGGAAGACAAATCTGCAATTTGGAAATGATGATTCCTGGTTTGGTTCAGATGACGAAATCACAGCACCAAAGGCAGGGGCCCTTTTGCCTGCAGTCAATGGCCTTCAGATAGGCATTGTTGTTGACAATGAAGATCCTGAAGGAGAATTCCGGGTGAGGGTTAAAATGCCTTTGGTTGACAATGCTGAAAGCGGCACATGGGCAAGGGTTTCCACTTTGGATGCCGGTAATCAGCGTGGGTTTTTCTTCCGACCGGAAGTGGGAGATGAAGTTATTCTGGGTTTCCTGGATGACGACCCCCGGCAGGCTATTATCCTGGGAATGCTGCATTCCTCAACATATGCAGCACCTCTGACAGGCAGTAATGAAAACCATGAAAAATTATACCAGAGCCGTGAAGGACTGAAACTATATTTCAACGATGAAAAAAAGGTTATTCGTCTGGAAACCCCGGCAGGAAAGAAATTCATTATGGATGACGGGGAAGAACAGTTGATTCGCTTGGAAGATGAAAATGGCAATAAATTCGAAATGAATGCACAGGGCATAAAGATTGAAAGTGCAATGGCCCTGGAATTGAAGGCAGCTACCGATCTGAAACTGGAAGGCTTGAATTTAGGTATCAAAGGCTCTGCTTCGATGAAGGCTGAAGCTTCAGGAAGCCTGGAATTATCGAGTTCCGGAAGTATGGTTATAAAAGGAAGTATTGTTCAAATCAACTAAATATAAATCAAGATGCCTGCAGCAGCAAGGGTTACAGATACAACCAACCATGGCGGCACCATTACAGGTCCAGGGGTACCTACCGTTCTTATCGGGGGAAAACCAGCTGCTGTAATGGGAGATCTGCATGTTTGTTCCCTTCCTCCTAACGGGCATCAACCTACTGTAAGCCCCTTCCCGGTTGGAAGCGCAACAGTATTGATCAATGGCAGGCCTGCACTGAGAACTTCAGATGCCTGCATTTGCGGGGCAATGGCACTTATCGGGGAACCACTGGTAATTATCGGAGGTTAAGAATGATTAAAGCAATTCAGCATGGAGACAGAAGCAGAAAACAAGATCTATACTTCATTCCTGGGTACCGGCTGGAGTTTCCCGCCGGAATTCAATAATGAATTACATACAGTGGTCATGACTTCCGATGAAGAGGATATACAGGCAAGTCTGAACATCCTGCTAGGGACAGCCGCAGGTGAACGTTTCATGAATCCAAAATATGGGCTGGATCTTCATTCCATGTTATTTGAACCGATGGGGACTACTGCCAGGACTTTACTCAAGGATCGCATCAGGATGTCGATACTGGTTTATGAACCACGCATCAACCTGATTTCCCTGGATCTGGATTCCAGCGCAGAACTTGAAGGGAAAATCATCCTCATACTAACCTATGAAGTAAGGGCTACCAATTCGCGCTTCAACCTGGTTTATCCTTTCTATTCAACCGACAGCAACGAATTGACAAGAACCATGGATCCCATTAACCGATAGTTTAGGAGTTATGGCTGAAAAAGATATCATACAGAAACTGATCTCTCAACCCGGACAATCGCAGGATATGCGTATGCCAAAGGAATTGGATATCCATTTTGCCGATCTGGATGAACGTACGGCCGAAGAGACCCTTTCCTATGCTTCAAAGTTTTCGGAACTCGTCAATTTCTTTAAAGAAAATACCTCAGCTCCTACTGGTGACTGGAAAGGATTCTTCCCTTCTGATGAATCTGAAATCAGGCTATTATTGTCAGACCCTGATGGAAAAATGGCCCCTCATCTTGCCCTATTCCTAGCTTTCAGAAGCATGTACGGAGAAGGGGCGATGGAATTGATGAACAGGATTACCGGGCGCCATCTCGATTTCTACTTCAAAGACATCCTAAGGCTTGAGTTAAAACCAGCCATCCCTGACAAAGTCCATCTGTTACCGGAACTTAAAAAGAACTCATCAGCCGTGCTTATTCGCCCCAGTGACCAGCTGACAGCAGGAAAAGATGCCATAGGGCGGGAATTGATATATTCCCCGTTGCGGGAAACAGTGATCAATGGTTCAAAGGTAGAGTTGCTGCAATCCGTCTTTTATGATAAATCCGGAAAAGGAATCATCCGTTTTGCACCTGTTGCAAATTCATCTGATGGTATCGGGGGCAAACTGAAACAGGAAGACCCTCAGTGGCCCGGATTTGGGAATGAACTTCTACCTCCGCTTGAAAATGGTTTTGCTTTTGCAAGCCCGATCCTCAAAATGAAAGAGGGTACACGGAAAATTCAAATCAGTCTTACTCTTGACAATGCCGACCAGGATACCCTCTCAGAGACAGCCCTCAAAGGTGCCCTGGAAGCTTATGTGAGTGGTGAAAAGAACTGGATAGGCCCATTTAGCCTGAAGCCAACCTGGCAGAAAGCCGGAAACCTCCTCCTTGAATTTACCGTTCCTGAAACCGAAAAAGCCATTGTCGGGTATAATCAAACTATTCATGGATACCGGTATTCAAGCCATCTCCCGATTGTCCAGGTTCTGCTGAATGTGTCGGATCCGGCAGTAAGTATCGGCTATAATGACCTGAATGAACTTGGCCTGCAGGGTGCGTCCCTATCGGTTGAAGTGACGGGCATTCATTCCCTGGCACTTGAAAATGATCTTGGCGCAATGCCCTCAGATAAACCGTTTAATCCTTTTGGTTCTATTCCTGTAAAAGGATCACGCTTCCATATAGGGAATGATGAAGCACTTTCCAAAAACCTTACTGAACTTTCGATTGAACTGAACTGGAAAAACCCTCCGGCCAATTTCGCCACTCATTACCAGGCATACCAGCTAAGCGTCAATAATGATAGTTTCACTGCTCATGTGGCATTTGATTATGGAGATAACAAGCATCATTCAAAGGCAGCCGTTGGATTATTTAATTCAGTAAATGCCACCCAGACACAAACACTGACTTTTATCTCAAGTCAACCGACTGTTTCGGCTTCTTTTTCAACAGGCAAGCACCTGGTCGCTCTAAAAAATTCAGGTTCAGCATGGTCGAAGGTACTCATCAAAAATTTTATAACCAGGAGACCTTACCTGGAATTATTCACTTCTGCTGCATTACCTAATCAGCCAGGTTTTATCACATTTACACTTAATCACAGTTTTTATCATGCTGAATTCAGGAAAAAATCAGTGGAGAATGTGGTTAATTTTGTGACAGGAGCCGGTGATCCTCCAAGTCCGTATGTGGCTTTGAATGAACCTTATACTCCTACCGTTCAGAAAATATCTCTCTCTTATAAAGCATCCACCGGCGAAGTCCCGATTTCCTCTGTTAAGGCAGAAGACTTCTCAAATGATGCTTTGGATTTCTTCCACCTGGCCTATTCCGGCCAAATGATAGAACATGCTTATCAAAGGAATCAGTTCAGTTACCTGGTGGATAAATCAGTTTCCCTTTTCCCATCCTATCCTCATGAAGGGGAAATGCTGATTGGAATAAGTAAACTGAACCCTGGGGACAGTGTCAGCATATTATTCCAGGTTGCTGAAGGCAGCGAGGACCCGGATATTCCACAGCAAGAGATCAGTTGGTCTGTATTATCCGATAATTACTGGAAACCCCTTTCAAAGTCGGAAGTAGTGCTGGATTCAACCAATGGTTTACTCACCAGTGGGATCATTCAATTTGTGATTCCAACAGATGCTACAACCGAACACACTCTCCTCAAACCGGGCCTGATATGGTTAAAAGCCGGAATGATCCGGAATATTACAGCTGTTTGCAACTTACTTTCAATAGACACCAATGCCATTGAAGCGGTATTCACTAATAACGGCAATGATCCGAACCACCTTCTTACTGCCCTCGAAGCCGGGAAAATTAAAAAGTTCAGGGATGGGGTTGCTTCTATAAAGTCCGTTTCTCAGCCCTACAGTTCCTTTGGTGGCAGCAGCATTGAATCTGATAAAGCATTTTATACAAGGGTTTCAGAACGATTGCGGCATAAAAACAGAAGCATCACTTCATGGGATTATGAGCGGATGATTCTGGAGTCATTCCCTGGAATACATAAAGTGAAATGTATCCCACATGCCCGTTACTTCGACGATTCGAAGAAATATTGCTGGCTTGCACCCGGATATGTGCTGATTGTTGCGGTTCCCGACCTCAGGAATAAAAATGCTGTGAATCCCTTACAACCAAAGGTCAACGGCCAAACCATCAGCCAGGTCACCGGAATGATCAACAAACACTCGGGAATGCAGGTAAATATCAGGGTGAAAAATCCAAGATACCAGCAAATTCGGGTTGAATGTAAGGTTAAACTCAGGCCGGGTTATGAATTCAACTTTTTCAGTGAAGAAATCAGCAGGAAACTGGTAGAATTTCTCTCACCATGGGCTTTCGATGGTAACAAGGAAATAAGCTTTGGCGGAAAAATTTACAAATCGGTGCTGCTCAATTTTGTTGAAGAACTTGACTGTGTGGATTTTATTGAAGACTTCTTCCTTTACAGTATCAGTGATGCCGCCGGGACTTCCGATGATTTGCAACAGGTGGAACCGGAAACACCGGACACCATATTGGTTTCAGCTCCCTCCCATTTTATTCATGAAGTCAAATAAGCACTATGCTATCGCAACTCACCATACCAAAAAAAGGGGGAACCCCGGATCACAGCCGGTTATATGCGATCGGGCTTGAACATGTGCAACAACTGTCCAATCAGATCTGGACGGACTATAATGTACATGATCCCGGGATCACGATCCTTGAATTGTTGTCATATGCATTGACCGACCTGGAGTACAGGGCTTCATTCCCAATGAAAGACCTGCTTGCTTCTCCCACCGATAATCTTGACAATATGGCCCGGCAATTTTTTACTGCCAGGCAGATTTTCCCTAATATGGCCCTGAATGTCAATGACTACCGCAAGATACTCATCGACCAGGAAGGTGTTAAGAATGCATGGCTTCATAAAAGATCATTATCCTATTTTGCTGATACCATCAGGGGGGAATTACTCCATACTCATCCCGGACTTGAAGGGATAGAAGAAGTTGAAATTTCCGGTCTTTATGATATTACTATTGATTATGAAGAATTTATCAATACGCCTGAACTAAAAGAGGCAACAAAGCAACGGGTGCTTACTTTACTTCATGCGAACCGAAACCTCTGTGAAGACTTTGTGGGTTATCATGAAATTGAGACTCAACTATTCAATCTGTGTGCTGAAATAGAGCTGGAACCGGATGCCAATGTCTCTGAAGTCAAAGCAGCTATCTATTTCCGGGTCAGCAATTACCTGAGTCCACCGGTTCATTTTTATTCACTGAGCGACATGGTTGGGAAGACCAGGATGGATGGCAGTAAATACACTCCCGACCAGGTATTCGAAGGCCCTGTACTAACCCATGGCTTCATTGACACTGACGAGCTGGATGCCAGTCAGTTAAGGACCAGTCTGCGACTATCTGACATCATCAGCGAAATCATGGACATCAAAGGTGTGATAGCGGTAAGGGATATAATTCTACTTCCTTTCAACCCTGAATCCGGCACATCTGCATCTGAAACCGGCAATAAATGGGTCATCCCTGTTGAAGAAGGGAAAAAACCAGTTCTTAATATTGATTTCCTTGATGATAGTTATACATACCTTAAATTCTTCAAAAGGAACATCCCTGTTTTTGCTGACCTTGAACAAGTAGTAGCCGCCCTCAGTAACCTGAAGCCAAAGAACAAGATTCTGCTTCCCTCTGAAAGTAATGATTTCCCCATCCCAATGGGTAAATACCGGAATCCCGGCAGCTATCTTTCATTCCAAAACCATTTTCCTGCTATTTATGGACTGGGTGAAGAAGGATTGGATGCAAAAGCAACAGAGAAAAGGCAAGCACTGGCATTTCAGTTGAAAGGGTACCTTTTGTTTTACGATCAGTTGCTGGCCAATTATTTTGCGCAGATAGGACATATCCGTGAACTGTTCACGACTGATCCTGAAATGCATCATACCTATTTCACGCAAGTGGTAGATTCATTTAATGACTTCCAGAAAATATACAAGCCTGCATTGATTGACCTTTCACCTACCCTTGAAACCATTTCATCCGATCAGGCGATTGATACAGGCAGAAGAAACCGTTTTCTCGACCACCTGATTTCCAGGTTTGCTGAAAGATTCAATGATTATGCCAGCATTGTTCACCAGGCTTTGGGAAGCAGCCAGGAAAGTATTGCAGCCGTTAAATGTGATTTCCTTGCGGGATACCGGCAAGTAAGCAGTGAGCGCTCAATGGCTTACAATTATACACTTACTGAAGAAACTGCTTTATGGAATAGCAATAATATTTCGGGCCTGGAATTCAGGATTTCAAAATTGATTGGGCTCAGAAATACCCTGAGAAGGAATCTGAGTGATTTCACTTTCACCATTTATTCAGAGATCGACCCCACTCCGGGAGATGAATTCAGGTTCAGGATCAGGCATAAAGATACAGGCAAGATCATCCTGAGTTCCAGTACCAATTATACCACCGAAGCCCTGGCCAGGGCTGAAATGCGCAGAGCCCTAAAGCAGGGAATGCTTCCATCGGGCTACGAAAGAAAGAGGACCATTGATGAACGTTTCTATTTCAATATAATTGATGGTTCAGGTGAAGTGATTGCACGGCGGATTGAATACTTCACTACTGAAGAGAAGATGAATGCCGCTATTGATAGCCTGATCTTCTATTTACAGGATCAATTCAGTGATGAAGGCATGTACCTGGTTGAAAATATACTGTTGCGGCCAGATCCTGAACACCCTGATGATCCATTCCTTCCCATTTGCACTTCCGAGCAGCAGACTTCCTGTTCGGATATGGACCCTTATTCCTACAGGATCCATTTCATACTCCCTGCTGAAAACGGGAGGTTCAGGAATATGCAGTTCCGGCAGTTTGTAGAATCTGTCATCAGGGAAGAAACCCCTGCTCACATACTTCCCAAGGTTTGCTGGATCAGTAAGGAAGATATGTCAATGCTTGAAACCACTTACAAGGATTGGATTTATCTAATCTCAGGCAAGGATATAACCAACAGGAAACAGAAACTTGAAGCATTCATCAAGGCATTGTATGAAGTGAAAAACACGTATCCATCGCAGTTGCTTCGTGATTGCAGGACCAATGAAGACAAGTTTATCCTTGGGCTTACTTCCCTTGGATCGCTCGAAAACGAAAACATTTAATGTTACTCGCTAAAATTCATTCCCATGGCACAGATTATTAAAAGTTTGGATGAAATCACCACCGGTTTTAGCTTCTTTGAAAAAGACCAGGTTTTAACAGCATCTCAACTAAACAGTATATCAAACTATTTCGATGACCAAACCCGTCTGACCCGCACTCAGTTATTGGGGGTGGGAATAGCCTGCGGTCTTGAGCCATCCATCCAGAGCAGGGTGGTGAAAATTGGTAAGGGCATGGGTGTCACGACGGATGGAGATCTGCTTTTCTTCACGGAGGACCAGGTATTTGATCGTTTCAGACCTTATGATGAGAAAAACCCGAAGTATCCTGCCTTTTATGTGGAAGAGAAAATGATTCCCCTGTTTGAGCTCGTTTCAAAGGATGCGAATGATAAGAGAACCATGCCCCTGAGCCGTTTTACTGAAGTTAGCGGGATTAAACTTTCATCGGCTGTGGCGATCCTTTACATGGAGAGCTACCTCTTTGATCCGGATGATTGTGCAGGCTCTGATTGCGATAACCTGGGAAAGGAATTCCGGAATACACCAAGACTCCTACTGGTTGACCGTCAGTACCTTGATTTATTGAAACATGGTATCAAAGCACCACATGACATTTATGATGCTTTTGAAGAAATTGTGGCTGAACGGCCAATGCTGACGGCTTCCATCAAGACTCAGTCACAGCTTACCCAGCAATACACTTCAGCTTGTGCATCCATGAGCAATAAGCTGGAAGTTCAATTGCAACAACTTTTCAAGAACGGTTCCTTTTTCCTTTCAGATGTTTATCCTGCCGACCCCTGGCCGGAATGGGCTAAGAAACTTGCAGAAATCCAAACCAGGTATCGCAGGGATGATACAGGGATCCAGTATTATTATGATTTCCTGAAAGACCTTGTTGATACCTTCAACGACTTCCTTGATTTGATTTTTGAAGACAGCACCTGGTGCAGCCCGGCGAAGGAAGCCTTCCCGAAACACTTGATATTGGGGACTCTTGGAAAAAATGGAATCAATGATCGTGACAGGACATCATTTTACTATTCACATCTGAGCAGCCATAGTCTGAATTCCAGGGAGCAGGCCCTGTTCCTGGTGAAAAAGCTGGATGTCCTTATTGAGGCCTTCCAACCCCCTGTGAACGCCAATTCTGAAATCAGGATCACTCCCGGAAAATCAGAATATTACAAGCTTGAAGAAAGGCCAATCCCTTATTACTACCAGGTCGACCGGACCCACCAGGTGCACCAGGCATGGAATTACCAGCTGAGCAGACGAAATAAAGGGAATTACAATTATTCCTATAATGCCCCTTTGTATAATGCACAAGGAGGTGCAGCCAATCCGCTTGGCTCACAGATCGGGAAATTTGATTTTTTCCGCATCGAAGGCCATATAGGGAAAGGGGTTGCTTCTGTTCATTCCTTCCTTGAGAGAGAAATCCGAAGGCTGAACCTCCCTTTTAACAGCCGTTCGATCATGTTGAGTGACGATCCCATAAAGCTGGTCATAAAACCCGGTTTCCTCTTTACTGACCTGCACAAACTTCATAACCTCATGCGACGGGATGTCCTGAATCAGCTGGATGAAGTAAAAAGATACAGTACCGGGTTAAAATCATTGGTTAAGACGAACCTTGAGATCCTGGATCCCGAAGATCGTGGAACCTTTGATCAGATTGCAGAAGGCAGGGATAATGATCTCCATAATTCCGTAGAACTTGCTTCCGTAAAACTAAGAGGAAGTTTCCAGGAGTATGAAAAGGTCAATACGGCCAATGATTCCTGGAAAAGCCATGTAGGAAACGCAATGCAACATTCAGGCAATTTCAAGGGACAACTTAGCATTGCGGCTAAGACTGAATTCAATACACCCTTTGACTCCCTGATCAGCAATCGCAACTTCGATTTACTTGATCACCTGGACGACCTCATTAAGGTGGATACAGAGAAACGGCAGAAACGACTTCTTTTTGGCAGCTATATCAATGAACATCCCGGGATGGAGCATAATGCCGGTGTGTCACGTGGCGGAACCTTTATTGTTTTATATGATGAAGCCGGCATTGTAATCGGCGATTTTATGATTCCCTATATGGAAATAGATGCTGACCAACTTGATGAAAGTGAACCACCACTGACCATTCGTCCGATCCGACCCGGCTTTGTGATTGATAAAGGGATTAACCTCTTCTCTCCTTTCGACAAAAAGGTTCGTTTAAAGCTGGAAACCTTTAAGAGTGTAGACCTGGATAACATCCTGAATTTAAGGGCTGATGCAATTAAGACCAATCTCGACACCACCTGGAATAACAGGTTCAACCAGCAGCAAAATGAATACTTCAATACCATCAAGGAATCCTGGGGAACGATGAGCAGTGCCCTTATCAAGACCAAGAGTGATCTGCTCACCGGCGATCTCGGAGGTATAAAGGACTCCGGTCTGGGAAAAGCGGTTAAAGATATGAAGTCCATGCGCGAGGTGCTGGCAGGTTATAAAACCAAGGCCGAACAGGTTACTGACCCTGTAGAAAAGGAGAAATATAATAACCTTGCGAATGTGATTGAAGATGATCTTTCAAAATCAATCACCGATCTCACCCAACAAATTGCAGATTCCGGGGAAGAACTTTCTGTTGGGACCGATGGATTTAATGCCATGCTGGAAGTAAATAACGGGCTTAGTGTGTTGAATACTGAAACCATTGTAACCCGAACCACTGAAAACCTCACCCAGCTCTCAGGCACCGGGCGGAAAGCGTCCTTCAACCTGATGCTCGGCAATATTTTGAAACGTTGATCCAACCATTTCTAATCTTTACGACATGGCCGCCCCCATTCACCGCATACGAAAACAGGTTTGGTCAGTAAGTACTGACAAAGCTGAAGATGCTTTTAATCTAAGAAAGCAATTGCGTGATGAATGGGAAAGCCTGTTGCTGCCTGTGTTTGAAAAAGTTTTCAACGAGGTAGCAGGAGGAGATGAAGTGATACATATTTCAAAATTATCCTTACAAATACGTGAATATCCTACTGCTGACCCTGAAGGAGAATTTCAGAAGACCATATACCGACAGTTAATGGAACAGTTAAAGCCAATCCAGGGGGAATCCATAGATTTTGCATCCAAAGGCAAGATTGTAACCCGCAAGGAGTATAACCGTGACGTATTCTTACATTACCTGGAAACAGGAAATCTGCCATGGGACGTCAATCATATCACCTCCTCTGAAATTAAAACTGAATTTCAAAAAGTATTGGATCATGAGAGAGATGCCATCTCGTCGTATATCAGGAGCAAAAAACCTGGTTCCGACTTTTTATTCCGATGGCTGCAAATCCTCCAGGATCATCCGGTGGTATTAGCCGAATGCCTGGAGAAAACCTTTCAATGTGCCGCCACTTTCCGATTTCTCCACCTGGATCCTGGAATTCCTGAAACCGGCTCCGGATTCATCGGGATTGTATGACAGGATCATGAAGGCAGCTATTTTGCTTGAGGATCTGATTCAAACACAACCTGACCTTAAAAGCAACAAAAGGAAAGTACCGGGAAGCCAGCCTGCTTTAATATCAGATCATGGCGAAGGAAACGACCTCACAGAATCAAAAGATTCTTCAAAGAACATAAATCAATCGATTAAGGAAACTGATACCCAGCCATTGGTGACTGACAGGACAGATATAAATTCCACCGATACAGCTGCTTCAACAAATAACGGATTACTGATGCATGAATCAGAACCTTTGGCCGGACTGATCCTTCCAAATGCCGGACTGCTGTTACTGCATCCTTTCCTTCCTGCATTATTCAGGCAGCTTGAATTGATATCTGGTGAGACATCAGTCCTAAAGGAAGAAATATTGCCAAAAGCAGCATCAGCACTCTACTTTCTTTCCAATGCCAATGAAGAACCAATGGAATTTGAAATCGGGTTTATCAAAGTGCTTTTAGGGCTTCACCCGATGCATCCACTTCCTTTGGCGGGTGGACTGCTAAATGATCAGGACAAGGAAGAATGTAATTCCCTGTTGTCTTCCGTGCTTTCTCACTGGAAAACTCTGGGAAACACCAGTGTTCAAGGACTACAGCAGTCTTTTCTGAACAGAAGAGGCCTTTTGAGCGAAAGTGAGAATCAGTGGAATGTAACCATAGAGCCGAAAGCCTTTGATTTATTGTTGGATCAGTTGCCCTGGAGCATCAGCATTATCAAGTTAGACTGGATGAAAAAACCAATATTTACGGAATGGCGGACAAATTAACATCTAACGCATCGGACCTGGAAATGGAAATGGCCTGGTTTACAGAAGTACTGGAAACCCGGCTAAATTTATATTTTGGAAAGAAAGAGAAGAATGAGATTTTGCAATTCCCAGCTCCTCCTGATCTTTCCGGAAGTGAATCGTATTATGCCCGCTTCGTGAGTTCACGCAACCTCACAATTCCTGAAAGATTAACACTGATTTTATCCCTTATTCCCCACATCAGGCCACAACTTCTGGATGTACTCTGGACCCAGAATACCACAACTTCACGGGGATTCACCGAATTCGGGGGATGGAAAGGAATCCATCATAGTGGGTTTATTCCAACAGGGGAAACAGCGGCCTTTATTATTGGAGGCGATGCTTTGGAAACACGCTTTGAAGTGACACGAATTTTTGAGGGGACACACCCATTTTCAAAACAGAATATCCTCTCACTTTCAACCGTTGCTCCAGGTGAGCCTGTATTAAGCGGGGCACTTACTGTCTCAGGGGAATACCTCAACTGGTTCCTGATGGGTATTGAGCGCAAGCCGAACTACAATATGGAGTTTCCTGCAAAGCTTATTGAAACCAGGCTTGATTGGGATCAACTGGTATTGCCGGCCTACACCCTGGAACAACTTGAAGAGATCAAACACTGGATTCTCCATGGAAAAACCCTGCTTCAGGAATGGGAAATGGACCAAAAGTTGAAACCGGGGTATACCAGTCTCTTCTATGGTCAGCCCGGCACAGGGAAAACCTTCTCAGCCTGCCTGCTGGGGAAACATTGCAACTGTGATGTTTACCGGATCGATTTGAGTATGATTGTTTCAAAGTACATCGGTGAAACCGAAAAAAACCTTTCCAGGATCTTTGATATGGCTGAGCATAAGAACTGGATTCTATTCTTTGATGAAGCGGATGCTCTTTTTGGGAAACGCACTAAAGTAGAGGACGCACATGATCGCTACGCCAACCAGGAAGTGAGTTACTTATTACAAAGGATCGAAGATTTTAATGGCGTGGTAATTCTGGCCTCCAACCTGAAAACCAATATCGACCAGGCTTTTCTAAGAAGATTTCAATCAGTGATTCATTTCCCTATGCCAAAACCTGCAGAGCGACTGAAGATCTGGAAACACGCTTTCTCTCCGAAATCAGTACTTGACAAGAAAGTGGATCTGGAACATCTTTCGGAACAATATGATATTTCAGGGGGCACTATTATGAATGTTGTGCGTTTTGCCTCATTAAAGGCACTTAGCAGAAACACGAATACCCTACTGAATGATGACCTCGAGGAGGGCATTCGAAGGGAATTCCTGAAAGAAGGAAAAAGTATTTGAATCTCTTTTATTAATCGCTTTCCCTCTCATTAACTATTGGAAATCAGAAAATGGAAGCTCTCTTGCAAAAAACAGTGAATCGTCCTGCTGCCATCACCCGGGCTGCAGCTCATCCTGTTGCGGGCAGAAGAATACTTCCGGCAACTAATCTTCATGTGGTGCGCTCCACAGAAAACAACATTCGGGATCACCGTGAAGAATCACAACCTCGTTCAAGACCTTCTGTCATAACATCAAGGCATTCTGCCAGGGAAGCTATCCCCAATAGCAACAGTACCGGGAACCAAAACCGGGAAGAAACGTCGTTCCAGTCACCTTATCTTCGCAGGTATGAAGAAAGTGGTATTTTCAGAAACCGGGAACAACAGGAGACCGCCCCCCCTGCAGAATCTGACCATGGAATTGAATCACCCATTACTACACCTGTCACACGCCAAAATGAGACTGCAACTGCCGGGGAACGGAATCTCATTCCTTTGCCGGGGTCAGTAAATACGCGTGAATCCAGCACTGAAAACCAGGCAGGAACCTCGGAAGCGGTTCATGCCCCAGCACAGCAGGCTGCTGAAGCGACAAGTGTTTCACAACCAGCTCCTGCATCAGGTCCGGCATTAAGCCCTGCTCAAATTGCAGCCATACACGAATCGGAACACATCCGAACTGACAGCCTCCAGACCGAAACCCGGACCCACCAGGTGGCGGAGTCAAGGAAACAAGTAACCCGTGAAACCCTGGGAGGAAGCCGGCGTGAGATTTCAGGATATTTTAATTCCAACAGGCAGATGCTGGAACAAACCATCAGTAATGGAAGAGAATCTGTTACCAGCCTGTTTACTATGGTGGTATCCGCTATTACCAATGGAAGCAGTGCCATTTTCAATATGGCGAATGCGCTGCTTGCCGGACTTCAGACCGGAATCCTCAGCCTTTTTGTTAACCTCACAGTAACAGCTGCTACCTTCATCAACCAGATCACTACGCAGATCACCCAAATTCTTCACTCCATCCCTGTGCCCAATATTCCCGGAATCAGTGAAATCCGCTCCCTGATAACAGGAATGCTTCATAGTGCGGCTAGATTGATAACAACCTTCATGTTGGCGGCTTTCTCTCTTTTGCAAAGAGCGGTGCAGAATATTATAGCCAGGGTCAGGAATTTCATGAACCAGCTATTTTCTTTGGTATCTCGTTTCCTTGCACATGTGATAAGCACTGTAACAAGAATGCTGACAAATGCCATGAACATGATGGATCAGGCATGGAATTTTGTCGTTCTTAGGATCAGCCAGGTACTGGATCGCCTGGTTTACCCAGTAGTTGACTTACTGGAAACAAGGATCATTCAAGCCATTGAAACAGGAAAGCAACGCACCCTCAACCTCATCAGGATGAATCGAACCTTATACCTGATGGCTTTGTCACAGGTGATCCACCCGGATCGAAGAAACCCACTGCCTGAAAGGGAAAAATCCAAAGATCCCATTGGGGAGATTCGTCAGTTAGGAAGGGATGCAAGCAGAAATAACAGGCTCATAATCACCACCTTTGAAATGGTTACCGGTGGGATTATTAATATGATCCTGGGATTCATCACCACAGAGGCTTCAAGGATCGGGCTGGAAGTGATGTCGTTGATCATAAGGATCAGCGGATTCATCCAGCAGATGATACAGACGGTTATAAACTCATTTATGATCATCTTCAATATTATAAATATCTATATTCAAAGTCTGTTCGCGCACCTTACCACGGTGATGGAGAAGGCTATCAGCTTCTTCTTTTCACTTTCCAGAAATGTGATTGATGGACTCAGTAATTTCACCCGTTCGGCGTTCGGACGAATCCGGAATGTTGTTGCCGGGGTTATCCAGGCGCTTTTCCGGTTTATACGGGGAAGTGTATCCGGAATCATTGAAGCAGTGGGTGCTTTCAATCCAAATGTTACCCGTGCTGAAATGCCGGATGCTCCAGTGGTAAATGCCATTAACCATGCCTATCCCAGGTCAATTACAACGGTTTTCACAACCCTCACCAGGGTTGTATCGGCATTTTCAAGGGTTATTGGTATTATTATTCCTTTGGCATTATCCCTCTTGCTTATCACAGTATTACAGTTTATACAAAGAGTGATGATGGCGCTTGCAGCATTATTGATCATTCCTCTTGTGAGTGCATTGATGAGGCTGCTCCTGATAATTTTAAGGCCCGGCAAAACCCCGGTAGCTCCCCCTGCGCCTCAACCAGAGTATGCCCCTGGAACAGGGATCACTGTTGACTACTCCGTACCATTGGTAAACAGCGATATACAAGCCTCAGAAGGAGAAAAGATGATCTTTGGTGTTGAAGGTGCTGACACTGATCGCCGAAAAGGGCGTACTCCTTCGGCAGGAGGCAGCCCGACAGCTCCGGCCTGGACGAATATCCCCGGAACCGGTCCTTATGAAACCAGGTATCAAGTGAGCGGGGATGCAGAATTCAATTCCTCAGGGTCCAGGCTGCAGCAACTTGTATTTTCTTCGCTGGAAACCAGGAATACCTATTTGTTTATTAAAGGCAACTGGGATAAAAAACGAATTACTGTTACTGCAACCCTTAAGGACAAAGCCCCTGCAACAGCAGCACCGGCTTCAGGGAGCACTCGTGACAGGGATAAAGTCATCCGCTGGACCATTCTGCCCCGGAAAAATCCTGCACCAACAGGTCTGAAGCGGGTTCAAGGACCAGGATCTGCCTTTTCCCCTGCGCCGGTTTCCTATGGATATGAAGCCACACCACCTCTTCCACCCAGAAGGCCAAGCTATCTGAATCAAACCGTTCTTGAATCATTTTCTAATACAAGGGCCCTCTTTTTCACTATGGCTGATCTGCGCCCTGAATGGAAAGCAGCCCATGCTTCCCTCGACACTCCTGATAAAGTGGCTATTCATCTGTATGGTACCAGTAATAACGGAACCTTTGTGTTTGATCATCATGACCGGATTTATGACAGGCATTCAGGATTCGGGGACACATCTCCATTTACTGATGCTGCACTTGCAAGGTCATCGGGAATTGGTTACAGTAAACGCCAGGTATATTCCTGCGGTGGGCGTTCTGTTGGCACAGCACTGATTGAAAGAAGAATTAATGATGCATCAGGAATCCAGGTAAGGAAAACAGGTCCATAAAAAAACCGGCTGCAAAAATGCAACCGGTGAACTAAAAAGTGCCTAGAGTGAGCTAGAGTGAACTAGAGTGCCTAGAGTGAGCTAAAGTGCCTAAAGTGAGCTAGAGTGAGCTAAAGTGAACTAGAGTTAGCAGAGAAATCTGAGTTCCTATTTATTTAAATTTCAATGGTTTACCACCACTTTCCGGGCCAGTTTCTGATCTCCGGAAGTAACAGATAACATGTAGATTCCTTCCTGAAGCTGACTTACGGGCACCTGTATTGTTTCATTGACTTCGTTGTTTTGAAGTTCCTTATGATAAACAACCTTTCCCAGCATATTGCTAAGTTGAACAGTAATGGCATTCTCTGTCCGAATGCCTGAAATTTTCACAAAGACTTTATCTGTAGCAGGATTAGGATAAACTGTTGCCTTGAGCTCTGCAGGTATTGAACCGATTCCCACTGATTTATTGGTGGCAATATTCGAACGGGAGCTACTGAAGTTTGATGCTTTGAAAGGAGTGCAACCGTTTGGATTAACCACTTCTACCATGTAGTAAATGGTTCCTGCTGGAGCATCCAGGTCAGTGTATGAATTAAAGCTGGAAGAAATGGAAGTAATCAGGCTCATCTGTCCCGGTGATGTGCCCCGGTAGATTGCATAGGAACCTACGTTAAAACCAAGGTAATCGGTCCATATCAGGTTCCAGGTACTGCCAACACCCTGATTGATGGATAAATGTATCGTCTGGTGTAAGTCCCCAGCCGGGAAAGTATGTCCTGCGCCATCTGTGAATCCAAGTTTATACCGGTAGGATTTCACAGCCGGGTTGGAACTGGTATCTGTAAAGGTTGAGAAATCACTGTAATTGAGGGTTCCAATAGGGTTATACACATCAGCTACATCGGTTTCCTTATAGACGACGAACTGGTTGATAAGTGGAGAAACAGGCTTCTCCCAAACAATTACATTGCGGTTGCTGGCACTATCCACGGTTACCATACAGATAGGGGTTTCAGGGAAGTTGAGCACACTGAAAGCATTGCTGCTCTGTGTCACAAAAGGAAGATAATAATCGCTGATCCTGATTTTATACTGGTCTGATTCAATCATAGGGGTAGTCCATTGGTAACTACCTGTAAGACCTGCATTTACAGGGAAATCGATGTAGTTCCAGTTCTGGCCGTTATCGGAAGAGTATTCCAGGAATAAATAAAATGAATTGGGGTTGTCGTAAGTCCAGTTAATGGTAACAGGTTGGTTGGTATTAAAGATTTCTCCTCCCTGAGGTGAGCTAAGGGTGATTACCGGGGTAGCAAGCAAAGTGAAGGTTCCGCTTAATCCGAATTTAGTAGGATCAGATGCATCCGAAACCCTGATCAGGCAGTTTGCAGAAGGAGTACCTTGCACTGTCCAGTAATAATAACCATTTGCCGCATCAATATCAGTAGCCATTGATTGCCAACTGGCTCCCCCATCTGTTGACAGGTCAATATTTACAAGGCTTATATCATTGGCTATCCATGAAAAATAGGACTCTTCCCCAATATAAAAAGCATCCCCGTCATTCGGAGAATTCATAATAACTGGTGGGGTAAAAATGGTGAAGTACTGATCACTTATATCAAAGGTAACCTCTGGATAATAAGGGTCATATATTTTCACGAGAACTTCACTGGAACTGAGGAAAGGAACATAAACCTGTGCTGATCCTCCGCCAGGTTCACTGTACCCGCTTCCCAGGTTCATCCAGTTAATACCTCCATCAATTGAATAATCGATATACAGGTAATAAGGAAGATTGGTCCCGGTCCATGAAACGTTTGCAATTTCCCCAAAGTTCCAGGTCTCACCTCCATTTGGGGTGGTTAATGTAAGTAAAGGGGTTTCCACAATGCTGAAAAAAACTTCTCCGAAAACGGTAGGCTCACTTGCCGAAGTCAACCTCAGCAAACACTGATCAGACAGTATATTTGGGATGGTCCAGGAATAATAAATCCCTGTAACATTGTCCGCAATCTCAGTCCAGCTGGCTCCTGCATTGGTAGAATAACTGATATTAACAGTATCGGCACCATAGGAATACCACGAAATATCCATCGGGCTATTCCGGTAGGTAACCTGTCCATTGAAGGGTGCATAAATATAAATATAGGAAGATTGTGCTATAGCACCCAGGTTCAGCAGCATCACCAACAAGGTAAAGCTAAGGATGTGCGGCTGAAATTGTAATAATCTGAGGGTATAAGTTTTCATGGGTTTTTGTTTAATGGTGTTTTGTAAATATTCAACAAAGAAAACATGGTTTTGTTCCCTGGCAAAAAGTATCTGGATGGGGCAGAATAAATGGGGACTGAATGGGAAATTTGATGGACTGAATATAAATTCACAAAAGTGGATACAGAAATTTGTCTTTAAATCTTGGAAACTTATACCCGTTTATATGCGAATTGTTGAGCCAGAGAAAAAACAGAATAGATTATATTTGTTAGTTGGCATCAATTTTAGGACAACAGAAATCGAATGACAGAAAGACCTAACATATTAGTAGTTTGTGGCAGAAATAAAAAGCGTAGCAGGACAGCGGAATACATTTTTAAAAATGATGACCGTTTCAATATTCGTTCAGCTGGACTAAGCCCCAAAAGTGATAGAAAAATTTCCGAAAATGATTTGAATTGGGCGAACATAATTTTTGTTATGGAAGCTGGACAACGAGCAAAAATATGGGGTCTATACAGACATTTAGAATTACCAACAATTGAAGTTCTCAACATCCCCGACAACTATGAATTTATGAATGAAGAACTTATAGAAATGCTTTCTGAAAGAATAAATGATAAGTTGAAAATAGTTTACAATATCTAGGACAATTGCAGTTTTACATATGGATATTAGAACAATGCGAGGAGCGTAAATGCCTATACGAAGGCTAGTACGAGCTTGATTCACGGAAAGAAAACCTCTTGGTTGATATTGAGTCAAGCTAGTCAAAAAAAACAATCATTTTGGAGCTTTCACTTTTTATTGGTTAATGCAAGTAAATAGTTAGTACATGAATTTCGAAAACCTGATTCAAAACCTTCGGGTTACTCATGATACCCTTTTAGATTCAGTATCTAAAGCTGTTAATACTGCCATGACCCTTCGTAATTGGCTTTATGGGTATTACATTGTAGAATACGAACAAAAAGGTGAAGATAGGGCTGGATATGGTGATAGATTGATTCGTTCAATTGAAAAGCAATTGAAAGATAAGGGTCAGAAAGGTATATCTTTTACCAATCTAAATATTTATCGACAGTTTTATCTTACATATCCTCAAATTGGAGCTGCTCTTCCTCATTATCTTAATAAACTCGCAAATATTCAGGCAGTGACTGAACAATCGAGTGATGGTAGAGATAATAAAATTATTCAGGCAGTGCCTGAACAATCTCAGGTTACAAATAATGATCCAAATCATCAGGCAGTGCATGATGAATTAAGAGTCCTGGATATCATAGCTATTCAGGTTTCAAATCAAACAAAAGGTGCTGATCCAAAACCCGGACTTAATCCGGTACGATTACTTCAAACATTATCATTTACTCATATAGTTGAACTAATTAAAATTGATGATCCATTAAAAAGGGCATTTTATGAACTTGAATGTGTAAAAGGTACCTGGAGTACAAGAGAGCTTCAACGTCAGATTGAATCACTATATTTCGAACGTTCCGGCCTTTCAAAAGATAAAAAGAAGCTATCTGAAATGGTTCGACTTCAAGCAGTTCAGCTTACACCTCATGATGTAATCAATAATCCTTTAACAATCGAGTTTCTTGGTCTTAACGACCGGACATTAGTAACTGAATCTGATCTGGAACAAGCCTTACTTAATCATCTCCAGGAGTTTTTGTTGGAATTGGGATATGGGTTCTGTTTTGAGGCTCGTCAAAAACGAGTATTAATTGATGGCGAATATTATTTCATCGACCTGGTATTTTATCACCGTATCCTGAAATGCCATGTACTTGTTGATTTGAAAATAGAAAAGTTCAAACATAGCCATGCCGGGCAAATAAATGCATACCTGAATTATTATCGGAATGAAGAAATGCAGGAAGGGGATAACCCTCCGGTTGGAATTCTACTTTGCACCGATAAAGGTGAAACAATGGCAAAGTATGCCACTGCCGGGTTGGAACATAGCATTTTTGTGCATAAGTATCAGTTAGCCCTGCCAAGTAAAGAAGAATTAGAACAGTATATTGCAAGGGAAATGCAATAGTCGCGAAACATCAGAAACAAGTATCCCGAATTAAATTTACCTTGCTACTCAGGCAGCCAACTTGAAAATAATGAGCTGATGATCATGGCATAGGAACAGAGAAAGATGCTTATTGAACCTCTGAATTCAGTTTGCAACCCGCTTCAACAATCCCTTCCACATCAAACCCACATTCCCTGTGTAATTCCTCCAGAGTACCCTGTTCAATGAAACGATCGGGAACTCCCAGTCGGTGAATTTCGGCAGAAAAGCCATGGTCATTTGCAAACTCAATTACAGCGCTGCCTAATCCACCAAGGATAGTACCGTCTTCAACAGTAATTACCTTTTTGAAGTTGCGGAAGACTGACAGGAGCAGATCCTCGTCTAAAGGCTTCAGGAATCGGATATCGAATAAGGCTGCATCAATTCCTTTCCCCATCAGTATTTCACAGGCGCTGAGGGCATAGTTTCCGGAATGTCCAATAGTAATTATTGCCAGGTCTTTCCCGTCACGAATTTTTCTTCCTTTCCCAACTGTCAATGCTTCGAACGGTTTTTTCCAGTCAGGACTGATGCCACGTCCCCTGGGGTAACGGATAGCAAAAGGCCCCATTCCCGGAAGCTGGGCAGTATACATCATATTCCTGAGTTCCAGCTCGTCCATCGGACTGCATATCGTGAGGTTGGGAATGGCTCTCAGGTAAGCAAGGTCATACACTCCATGATGGGTAGCTCCATCTTCACCAACCAGTCCGCCACGATCCAGGCAGAATACAACATTCAGTTTCTGGAGGGCCACATCATGAATCAACTGGTCGTAAGCCCTTTGCATGAATGTTGAATAAATATTGCAAAAAGGAATCAGCCCTCTTGCAGCCATCCCTGCGGAGAAAGTTACGGCATGTTGTTCAGCTATTCCTACGTCAAAAGCACGATGAGGCATTTTAGCCATCATCAGATTGAGGGAACAACCTGTTGGCATGGCTGGTGTGACACCTACTATTTTTTCGTTTTGTTCAGCCAGTTCAATGATCGTCTTACCAAATACCACCTGGTACTTGGGTGGTTGATTCTGGCACTGGGTTTCCTTTAATACCCCGGTTTCCTTATCAAACTGTCCGGGCGCATGGTATAAAGTCTGTTCTTTTTCTGCACGCTCAAATCCTTTGCCTTTGGTAGTAACAATATGCAACAGTTTGGGACCGGGGATATTCTTCAGGTCTTTCATCAGGTGGGCCAGACGAACAACATCATGCCCGTCAACCGGTCCGAAGTAACGGAATCCGAATGCTTCGAAAAGGTTACTCTCCTTGAGCAGGGTAGTTTTCAGTGCATTTCCGAACTGTTTAACCACAGCACGGGAATTGGCTCCATACCGGGTTTTTCCACCCATAAGGACCCATATTTTGTCGCGAAGGCGATTATAGGTCCGGGAAGTTGTAATATCAGTAAGGTAGTTCGATAATCCACCAACATTCTTATCGATAGCAATACCGTTGTCGTTAAGGATTACCAATAGGTTCGCCTTGGAAACCCCTGCATTGTTCAATGCTTCCATGGCCATGCCACCGGTCATGGATCCATCGCCGATAACAGCAATATGTTGTTGTTTCCTGTTGCCTGAAAGTGCAGAAGCAACGGCCATTCCTAAAGCAGCAGAAATGCTGGTTGAAGAGTGGCCGGTTCCAAAAGCATCATATTCACTTTCAGTCCTTCGTGGAAAACCGCTGATGCCTTTATACGTGCGATTGGTATAAAATATATCCTTCCTTCCTGTGAGAATTTTATGGGCATAAGCCTGGTGGCCTACATCCCAAATCAACTTATCATCAGGTGTATTAAAAACATAATGAATGGCCGTTGTTAACTCCACCACACCCAGGCTGGCACCCAGGTGTCCCGGGTTCTTTGAAATCACTTCCAGGATGAATTGCCTGATCTCAAGGCAAAGCCCGGGCAATTCCTCAACCGGGAGTTGTCTCAGGTCATAAGGTGAATTAATCTTCGAAAGTAAGGTACCTTGCGAAGGCGTCATGTTTGCTTGTTTGGAAGGTAAAAATACGCTTTTCCAGACAAACGTCAGAAATGAAGTGCTATTATTCGAGGATAGTTACAACCCTCTGTATTTAAGGAATATTAAGAAATGGTTAGAGATTGTATAAAAATGCTATTTCACGAAGAATTCAGAAGCCATCCGCCTCAGGCGGACAGAATCCAGAATAATTTTCCTAATAATGGTTCCACTTTTTCTATTCTGACTCCTGGATACTGAATTTTGAATTCTTTTTGTACTAAATTCTAATTTTAGACAGTTTCTAATATTTCGCTTCCCTTTCCTTTGCTTTATTCATCCATTCAGACACAACATTTTTCTTAAAAACTTCCTTATCAGCATTGAGTTTGGCCATGTCCAGCCCTATGTATTTCTGAGCTTTGGCTTTTGTAGCAATATCAGGATAGGGTACCTCTTCATTAAATCCTTTTTGTGCCAATAACCTGGCAAGTTTAACCCTTGCTTCCTGGGCATAGGTGATTCCATTGGCAATAATCCTGAGGGTTTCAACAGGTGCATGGAACGAAGCTCCATGGCTGGCAGCGGCAAAATCCCAACGCCATTGAGACTTCCTAATATCATTCAGAATTCCTTTCATCTGGACATCTGTTGCTCCCAGTTTCCAGGCTTTTTCTGCTTCAACATGGGCCCTGACCAACAATTCTTCAAGTTTATCCCGGTTTTCAATAATCTTATCCTGTCGGGAATACACGTCAGCCATCAGTTTATCAGCTTCTTCCCTGTGACATACCTGGCAGGAGTTGGCAATATTATTCAATGGGCTTTGAATATGATGGTCGGTGAATTTCTGTCCGCCTTCACTCTTATAAGGCATATGGCAATCGGCACATGCAACACCACGCTGGGCATGAATTCCCATCATAAATGTTTCATATTCCGGATGCTGCGCTTTTAACATCGGGGCTTTACTAAGCTGGTGGGTCCAGTCAGAAAACTCAATTTTATCATAGTAAGACTCAATGGATTCCGCAGAATACCCGTTATCCCAAGGGAAAGTCAGGTAGGCCGTACCTTCAATTTTGTGTTTGTCGAAATAATATTCCACATGGCATTGGGCACACACCAAAGTTCTCATTTCCTGATGGGTGGCTTTGGTAATATCTTTTCCCTGCCTGTTGAATGCTTCAATCAAGGCCGGACGGGTAATGATAAGGTTCATGGTTTTGGTATCATGGCAATCGCCACAGCCTATAGGGTTAACGATCTCCGGACCTTTCTGTTCCCAGGTTCCTTTATAGAAATCGGCGGGACTATTGGCAGTCATGAGCCTAACCACATCGGGACTTTTACAGCTCCAGCAGGTATTAGGCTGAGGACTGGGATTGCCTTCAGAAGGTGATCCTGTTCTGAGTGTATTTGTTATATCCTGAACCGCGTAATAATGGCCCCTGCCCTGCTTATAATCTTTTGAGAAACCATAACCCGCCCATAGGACTACGAGCCTGGGATCAATTTCCAGCATATCAATTACGGCATTTCCGTTATACTTGCTCCGGAAACCAGTGTCAAGGGTCTGGATATAGGATTGGTATTCGCGAGGGAAATTTTTGCCCCATTCTTCATTCCGGGGTTCACCCTGCTTGATTTCTACCATTGGTTTATAAACATATTCCTTTTCTGCCCTGCGATTGGTGATGGAGGTGGCAAGCATTCCAAGAAGGAACACGATTACAGCTGTTGCCAGGAAAAGAATCCAATAAAATAAGGGTTTGCGTTTGTTGTTTTCCATGATACCAGGTATTATTTGTTTTCATTGTTTTCTAAAATTTTCTGAAGCCATTCCGGAACAGGATTTTCCAGTGCCGGAACACGGGCATATGGCGTTGCAGAAAGACTATTCACTCTGCCATGTGGTGTTTCACGATGGCAATCCCAACATTCTCTTTCAGTCCTTTGAAGATAATAATCAGAATTTGCAAGGGCCTGCATATGAGGGACTTCAAGTAAGTTGCCATGACAACGGATACAATTCTGATGAACCACCTTCCTTCCTGCCTCTTTGATTTGGATCACCTGTGGTTCCATGCGAAGTGTGAACATAGTGGAATGCCGCATCCCATCCTTTGCTTTGAAAAAGTATTTATTAAAGACGTTGTTATGGGGAACGTGGCAGTCGTTGCAATTAGCTACTTCCCTGTGTGAACTGTGCTGCCATGAAGCGTACTGCGGATTCATGACATGACAATTGATGCACGTCTCAGGCTTGTCAGAAAGGTAGGAGGCAGCATTTGAAATAATAAATATGTAGATGGCTAATCCGGTAAAGATGCCTGAAAGTATTATCACCGGCAACTGCCATCTGCCGGGTGGTTTGAGATCTTGGATAAGTTTCTTCATAGAGATTATTTTTCGACCTTGAAAAATGTGGGATTAAACGATAGCATGACCCACGCCCATTGCTGGGTATCGTCCTTATTTCCTCCCTTAATTGCCTGAAGCGTTTCAGTACCAAACATCCTGGAATAACCGCCGGAGATCGCTAAATCAGGACTGAATGTATATGAACAAAGGATTCCTGCTTCGAAACCAAGGTAAGGATCCATACTTTGAGAAGGTTCAGATGCTTTTTTAACCGAAGCAGCGGCCCTGTAGTAATGAAGCTGGATTTCCGATGATAATTTCTCCTTCTTATAAACGACAGGAATATAGAGATCTGTCAATCCTACCCCTTTATGACTGCTGCCTGCATAGAAATAATCCATCCATCCGTTGAACTTATGCCCGGTTCCAAATAAGGTAGAAAACTCATGGTCTTTGGCATCAGGATTTACCTGGCTATTTCCGCTGAGATGCTGTATACCTGCTCCAAATGACCAGTTTGTCTGCATTAAATAGCTGATATCACCTCCAAGAAACCAGGCATTCTTATCGACACCCTTCTGGGATTGGCCTACCTGTAAATAGAATGAAGCACTGGCTTTCAGCTTCTTCCCATTAAATTGTAAAAGGGGTCCAAGGGTTTGAGAATAGCGGGTTTCCTGGCTCCAGACTGAATCAGCCATCACCGAAGCAGGCATTCCCAAATTCGCCAGGTAGAAACTTGCCACCAGTTTTCCGGGGTTCTCAACATGAATGTACAGGTATTGGAGTGCCTTGTAATTGGTGCCAAGTGAGTAATAATTGCCTGTATCCTTATCGCTGCTCTGATTATAGGCAAATCCCAACTGAATGGTATTGGTCTTCGTGGGATTGAATTTCAATAAAAAGGCATCATGACTCCTGGCTTGCTGATTCCAGTCTGATCCCCCGAATAACCTCTGATCATCATAAATAATCGGTTGCCGCCCTACTTTCATTGAGAAGTTTTCCGCGAAAAAATATTCTCCCCAGGCCTGATAAAGCATGGTTCCATTGAGATCCGATTTATTAGAGGTGACCACATCACCCCAGACCCTAACATCTTGTAATGAAATAGCTGATTTCAGTTTCTTGTTGGAATAAATCAGGTTCAGGCGGGTTCTCTGTGAAATCGAAAAAGCCGGATCAACTCCTGAACCAATCAGGGATTTATACCCCTGGCGATACTCAGCTCTTGGCCTCAATTGACCTGACATTTCAAAGGACTGTCCATTGACTTGCCATACTATAGCACAGAGAAATAATAAGAGATAGACTATTTTTTTCATTTATTAAGATTATTGGTACTTAATTGCTACAAATATAAAAAAGAGATTCTTAATTCCGAATACGGAACAAAGATTATTTTTAAACAGCTTAAATTAAGTGTATTCCCGGAAGGCTTTTTAAAAGCAAAAGTGGGGATTATAGGAAGCCCAGTTCCAGCAATCCTTCATCTGAGATCATTTGCCGATCCCAGGGTGGTTCAAAAGTCAGGGTAACTTTAACATCTGTAATACCATCGGCTAGTTTCACCTTTTCATGGACTTCAATAGGAAGGTCTTCGGCAACGGGGCAATTGGGAGAGGTGAGTGTCATTCGGATATGAGCAACTGAATCATTATCGATACTGATATCGTAGATAAGCCCCAGTTCATATATATTCACAGGAATTTCAGGGTCATAGATACTCTTGAGCACCTGCACAACCCTTTCACTCAGCATATTTTTATATTCAATGTTCTGCATCATAAGGTTCACGAGTTAACCAAATTTATTTTGTCAGGTAGTTTTCTCCTGGGCTTTATAAGCCAATGCATACAATTTGATTTGTTTGATCATTGATAGCAAGCCATTGCTGCGGGTGGGAGACAAATGATCCTTGAGACCGATTACATCCAGGAACTCAGTTTCTGCTTCTATGATTTCATCAGGGGTATGTCCGGAGAAAACACGGATCAGAAGGTTTACGATGCCTTTTGTAATCACGGCATCGCTATCTGCAAAAAATATGATCACCCCATCCTTGATTTCAGAATGTAACCAAACCCTTGACTGGCAACCTGTAATTAGGTTTGAATCAATCCGATACTTGTCTTCCAGCATCGGCAATGATTTGCCCATGTCGATAAGGTAATTGTACTTATCCATCCAGTCTTCAAAGCTGGAAAACTCCTCAATGATTTCTTCTATTGTTTCAGTAATTGTCATCTTTTCCTGGTATCCTGTATCAAATCTAGTTAAAAAGTTCTTTCACCTTACCAATCGCTGCAACCAGACGATCAATTTCCTCCCGGGTATTATAAAAAGAGAAGGAAGCCCTGATGGTTCCGATGATTCCCAGGCGCTCCATTAATGGCTGCGTGCAATGGTTACCTGTCCTGACGGCAATACCAAACCTGTCAATAATGGAACCGGCATCAAAGAAATGGATATCGTCGAGTACGAAAGAGATGATGCTTGCTTTTTGAGAAGCCGTTCCGATAATCCTGACACCGGGAATGGCTGATATTTTTTCGGTGCCATAATTCAGGAGATCTGCTTCCTGTTGACGTATGAATTCCCATCCTATAGATCCGATATAGTCTAAAGCAGCTCCCAGTCCAATGGCATCGGCAACATTTGGTGTACCGGCTTCAAACTTGTAAGGCAATTCATTAAAAGTAGTTTTCGCAAAGGTAACTTTAGAGATCATCTCGCCGCCACATTGGTAAGGAGGCATTTTTTCAAGCCATTCCTTTTTGCCAAAAAGTCCGCCTATCCCCATCGGGCCGTACATTTTGTGTCCCGAGAAGGTATAAAAATCGCAATCCAGTGCCTGAACATCTACAGGACCGTGTGAAAGGCCCTGAGCTCCATCAATCAGCACTGCAGCACCCGACTTCATGGGCCAGCCTGATAATTTCGCTGATAGGATTAATGGTTCCAAGGGCATTGGAAATATGATTGACCGCTACCAATTTTGTTCGGGCATTCAATAAACTTTTATATGCCTCTATATCGAGTTCACCATTATCAAAAATGGGAATTACCTTCAGAGTAGCATTTTTTCTCAGGCAAAGCTGTTGCCAGGGAACAATATTAGAATGATGTTCAAGAGTAGAAACTATAATTTCATCTCCTTCTTTCACAAAGCCTTCCCCAAAAGAAAAGGCTACCAGGTTGATAGCTTCAGTGGTTCCCCTTGTAAAGATAATTTCCATTGTGGAAGTGGCATTCAGGAAAGCAGCCATCTTATTCCGGGCAGCTTCATATGCCATAGTAGCTTCCTGGCTCATTTTATGAACCCCTCGGTGAACATTTGAATTAGCTGTGGCATAAAACTTACTAATGGCATCGATTACTGCAGCCGGCTTTTGAGTAGTAGCTGCATTATCAAAATAGGCCAGGGGCTGACCATAGGTAAGCTCTTTCAATATAGGGAAATCAGCCCGGATCTTGTCTAATGATGTATTCAAGGAGTGTGTTATTTAGACCTTTGTCATGTCAATATCAAAGGTAAGGCTTTTTTCCTGTGAACTACAATGGAGGACGCACTGGTCACAATAGGATAACTCTCCCCTTAATCGTTTCTTCACCATGTCATCTATCCTCTGCCTTAATTCCGGAATGTCAATCTTATTCACTACTTCGGCGGCAAAAGCATACATCAGCAAAATCCTGGCATTGTTCTCACTGATCCCACGGCTCCTGATATAGAACATGGCATCAGCATCGAGTTGTCCGACAGTAGCGCCATGACTACATTTTACATCATCAGCATATATTTCAAGGAATGGCTTGGTATCAATGGTTGCTTTATCAGTAAGCAGAATGTTCTTATTGGTCTGATAAGCATTGGTTTGCTGCGCATCTTTCCTGACAATCACATGTCCGTTGAAAACACCGCTGGCATGGTCATCAAGGATCCCCTTGAAAAGTTCATTACTCTGACAACGAGGTACGGCATGATCAATAAGCACCTGGTTATCAATATGCTGATTGCGATCCATCAGGTAAACGCCATAAATGTTGGCGGCGCAATTTTCCCCTGAAAGCTTCACATTTGTGCTGTTCCTGATAATCCCTCCATTCAGACTAATAGCGTTGGAAGAGAAGGTACTACCTTGCTCCTGCTGAACAAACAAAGTATTGATAAGGGTAGAATTCTCATCCTTGTTTTGAAGTTTATAGTGATCAAGGGTAGAATCTCTGTCGATATAAAACTCCGAAACTGAATTAATAAATGAAATCTTGTGATTAATCGAGTCGTCGCATTGAACTAGCTTGAGGTGACTGTTTTTCCCCAGTATCACCAGGTTTCTTGTCTGCAACATCAGGTTCTGTGCGCTATCCACAATGTTCACCATCTGAACGACATCAGGAACTGCAACACCATCAGGCACATAGATAAAGATTCCGTCTTGAGCAAAAGCTGTATTCAAGGCAGTCAGACCATCAGTCTCAACATTGGCATACTTCCCATAATGCTGGTTAATTAGTTCAGGGTATTTAAGGAAGGCTTTGGCAAGACTGCCAACGATCATACCATTTGGGAGGGTAGTCAGTGGACTGTTCTTATAGACATACCAACCATTAAGTTGTGCTACCAGGAAAGTTTCAAAATGAGGCACTTCACATTGGAAAATTTTTTCCAGGTCAATATTATTTCCCGGGCTTTCCATTGCCCATTCATAATCAGCAAGCAAAGCTTTCGATAAATCAGTTCCCCGCCATTTTTCCATCCTCGCTGTTGGAAAACCAAGATGTTTGAAATGGCCAAATGCCAATTGTCGCAATTCGGCCACATACGCTGAATCAGATCCAAAGAGGCTGGCTTGCCTTTCAATGAATATGGTTTCAAGATGACCCTGTAAATCGGCAACTATCCTAGTCTGTTCCATAATATCAACGTTAGCAGGACTATAGTTGACCTTTGATCCATTCATATCCTTTTTCCTCCAGTTCCAGAGCAAGTTCCTTACCACCACTTTTCACAATTCGTCCGTCGAACAGCACATGGACTACATCAGGAACTATGTATTCAAGCAGTCGCTGATAGTGTGTTATCACGATAGTAGCATTTTCTTTTGTGCGCAGTTTATTAACTCCTGTGGCCACAATACGAAGAGCATCGATATCGAGGCCTGAATCTGTTTCATCTAAAATGGCCAATGTAGGTTCGAGCATTGCCATCTGGAAAATTTCATTCTTCTTTTTTTCCCCGCCTGAGAAGCCCTCATTCACGGAGCGATTAGCAAGTTTATCCTGCAATTCAAGTAGCTTCTTCTTTTCTTCCATCCTGGCAAGGAATTCTTTGGCAGGAATCGGATCCAAACCCCTGTATTTCCTTTGCTCATTAATGGCAGTACGCAGGAAATTGGTGATAGAAACTCCCGGGATTTCCACCGGGTATTGAAACCCAAGGAATATTCCTTCACAGGCGCGTTCTTCGGTTGAAAGGCCCATAAGATCCAGCCCTTTAAAAGTGATTTCACCACTGGTTACTTCATAACCTTGCCTCCCGGCAATAACATAGGATAAAGTACTCTTACCGGTTCCATTTGGTCCCATGATGGCATGTACTTCTCCGGCATTCACTTCCAGGTTCACCCCTTTCAAAATTTCCTTCCCATTAATGGAAGCTGACAGATTCTTGATTGTAAGCATGTATTTTTTACTTATCAGTTGTTTGTGTGATTAATCGTTGGCTGAAGTCAAATTTAAAGCCTGAAATCAGGACTGTTTGTCAGCTGCAGGATTGGTGATATGGAGATTTAGAGAACATTTTGACTGCTTAATTTGAAGGTGGATACCAAGATGAAAAATCAGTCCTAACATTATCGCCTCTCACTTGAGTTTGTATTTTCAAATTCTCAAATTTTCAAATTCTTTTTATTAGTCTTTATCCAACGCTACCTTCAAGACTTATCGCCAGTAATTTCTGGGCTTCAACAGCAAATTCCATCGGCAGGTGTTGCAGGACTTCCTTGGCATATCCATTTACGATAAGTCCAATAGCACTTTCAGTACTGATTCCTCTCTGGTTACAATAGAAAAGCTGGTCATCAGAAATTTTGGAAGTAGTGGCTTCATGCTCAATTATTGAACTCTGGTTTTCGGCCTTGATATATGGGTAGGTATGAGCGCCACACTTATCCCCTAAAAGCAATGAATCGCACTGCGAAAAATTCCTGGAGTTTTCTGCACGTTTGATAATCTTGACCAATCCGCGGTAACTGTTATTGCTTTTACCGGCAGAAATTCCCTTTGAAATGATGGTACTCCTGGTATTTCTGCCAAGGTGCATCATCTTGGTCCCTGTATCGGCCTGCTGGTAGTTATTCGTGACTGCTACTGAGTAGAATTCCCCGACAGAGTAGTCACCCATGAGTACAACACTTGGGTACTTCCAGGTAATGGCTGAGCCTGTTTCCACCTGCGTCCAGGAAATCTTGGAATGACTACCCTTACACATACCGCGCTTGGTAACAAAGTTATAGATGCCACCAAGTCCTTCTTTATTTCCGGGATACCAGTTCTGAACAGTGCTGTATTTCACTTCGGCATCCTTCATTGCAATAATCTCGACTATGGCAGCATGCAATTGATTTTCGTCCCTCATCGGGGCAGTGCATCCTTCCATATAGGAAACATAGGCTCCTTCATCAGCAACAATCAGGGTGCGTTCAAATTGTCCGGTATTAGCTGCATTGATCCTGAAATAAGTTGAAAGTTCAATGGGGCAACGTACACCTTTTGGAACATAGCAGAATGATCCGTCACTGAACACCGCTGAATTGAGCGCGGCAAAATAATTATCAGTATATGGTACAACACTTGCCATATATTGCCTGACAAGGTCCGGATGGTTCTGAACCGCATCACTGAATGAACAAAAGATGATCCCATATTTGGAAAGGGTATCCGTGAAAGTAGTTTTGACAGAAACACTATCAATGACAGCATCAACCGCAACGCCACTTAAACGCTTTTGTTCTTCGAGTGAAATTCCCAGTTTATTGAATGTATCAAGTAATTCAGGATCAACCTCATCAAGGCTTTTCAGCTCCTTTTTACGTTTAGGAGCTGCATAATAAATGATATCCTGGTAATCAATCGGGGGATGATGAAGGTGAGCCCAATCAGGTTCTGTGAGAGTGATCCAGTGTCTATAAGCCTTCAATCGGAATTCAAGCAACCACTCAGGTTCTTTCTTCTTAATGGATATATAACGAACCGTATCTTCACTCAGCCCACGCGGGGCTGTCTCCATCTCAATATCCGTATAAAAACCGTACTTATACTCCCCTTGGGTTACTTCTTCCAGTATGTTATTTTGATCCTTTTCCATGGCACAGGAATAATCCCGAAACAGTTATTTGGTTTTAGTTTAAATAAAAACTGTCGGGCAAAATTAGCAATTAAACCCTAACAACGCATGAACTGCTGCTAGATATTTAACAACTACACAACATTTTAGTTCGTCCTGAAATATACCAATAAAGATATCCGGTACTTAATTATGTGTTTCATACATGATTAAGTGATTTCAGAGCGGATGATTTCAGATAAAATCTGCTCAAAAAGTATTTGACAGTCTATGAAAAGACCTCAGAAAATATATTAATGCATATGCGGACCATCTGGCGGTCTGCCATCATAACGGCCATCAAAGCGCCGCTCATTGGACTCAGGTGCCTTACCGGTGAAATTCCTCAGGTTATAGGTAAAAGAGAGCATAAAATACTGGCGCAAAACAACTGTATTGGCATCCTCAATATAGGTATCTGTCACAGTCCGGGTCAGACTCTTATTCTGATCCAGGATATCATAGCAGGATAGCTTTATTTCTCCTGATTTCTTCTTGAACAGTTTCTTCCCAAGGTTGAAATTCCATAATGTGTACCGATCCTGGAAATCGGAAGAGAGACCGCTATATTGCTGATAAGTCAAACTATTCTGAAAAAAGAACCCTTTCCAGAATTCCCAGTTGAACTGGACGGACCCGATCTGGAAAAAGTAATTATTATCAAGATCAGGTTGCAAAGTATTTTCTACCAGGTTATAATTCAGGTTGTAGGTGAATGTAAAATCAACCTTTTCATTGATATTGCTGCTGAGTACAGCGCCTAAATTGAGTCCGTAAGTATTTGAAGTGTTTGCCAGTGCATTGATCAAACTGGGAAGCCGGTTGTAGCTCACCCCTGTATTAAAATTCAGGTTACTTCTGATGGGTTTCACCGGGAATCCGAAAGTAAACAATGCCCTGGTATTCCATGCTCCATCCAGGTTTTGCGGAATGGTGAGTTGTGAACCTTTTTTCACTTCCTGCCCATTCACCAATGTATCATTGAATGCAACCAGCGTTGAATTCCCGATATAATCCTGGGTCATCTGGAAAAAAAGCATGGCAAAAAGATTCCTTGTCTTATCCTGGTTGGAATGAGAGAACCGGGTAGTCGCGAAATGTCTTACCTCCTGGTTCAGACCGGGGTTCCCGGTAGATAACAGTACCGGGTTTGAATTGTCGAGTACCCTTTGAAGCTGAGAAGTAGATGGTGCATTTGTACTGGCCCTGTATATCAGTCTGAGGTTAGTGACTTTTGAGAATTTATAGTTAACCATCAGGTTGGGCAGAATCGAATTGAACCCTACCTGTGTGGAATCTGCTAATGGGAAGCTGGTATTACCTTTGAGGTCAGCATATTGATAGGTTATGCCTGCATTCAGATTCATCTTCTCAGTCTGATAGAGATAACCTGTCCCAAGGCGATGCGTAAGGTATTCGTTGTCATAAATACTGGAAAGCAATGTATCGAATAAGGAATATTCCAATTGGTCACTGGCATAGTTATAGGTCTTCTTATCATTATCATTCTGTGACCAGGCAATATTATAATTCAATTGTACCTGGCTGTTTTTTCCAACAGGCTCTGTATAAACAAGATTGGATGACAGGCTTAGTCCATTGGTCAAAGACTTTCCAAACTGGTTTACCGTATCATTGGAAGAACCGGCTTGTTGCTGATAGTATATGCTTCGTGTATCTACATAATTTTCACGATACCTGTTGGAAACGCCTGTCCCAAGGTTGATAGAAACAGTCCGTCCCTTCTTCAGAAATTTATGACGATAAAGCAATTCGTTGTTGAAATTATATCCATCGGCCAGGCTTTCATTATTATTTGACGAGGTATTCAGCAGATTTTCAGGCAGGTATAAAGGCTCACCGGCAGTACTTGCCCCGGAAAAGCTATTGGATTGATTATCCTGTATGCTGAGCCGGGGTGTTAAGATGATCGAGTTATTGGAATCAGGATTGTATTCCACCCTTAAATTTAGCCGATGATTGGTATTATCAGTCCTTGAATTGCTTGACTCTTTGTAGTAGCGGGTATTTTCTCCCCCCAGGATGTACTGCCGGTTGATCAGCTTATCAGTGGATGTGATACCATTATTCAGGAAATAACTGACATTGAAGGAAATCTTCTTACCCCATGCATCTGTATAATTCACTCCAATGGCATTGGTACTGAATATTCCGCTCTGGGGGCCCATTTGAAAGTTCCCTCCTCCCATGCGTCCGCCTCCCATCCCGGGTTGCCTGCTATTCCCTGAACTCCCGATTACATCATCCGCTGAAAAATTCTGCTGATTTACGTTATTGCTCATCCCTAATAGGGTTATTCGCCTCTGGCCTTCAAAGAAATTAACATTCGCTCCCAGGAGATATCGGTCATCAGAGCCATACCCCGCGGAAAATTTTCCAAACTGCCCGGAATTCCTCGCATTCCTGGTGACAATATTCAATGTCTTTTGACCACTTCCATCATCAAAACCTGTCCATGCAGCCTGGTCAGAAAGTTTATCAAAGACCTGGATCTTATCCACCACTTCGGCGGGAAGGTTCTTCAAGGTTACTGAAGGATCTTCTCCAAAAAACTGTTTCCCATCCACCAGCACTTTTTTTACTTCTTCGCCATGGGCTTTTACAGTTCCATTTTCAACAGTGATGCCCGGCATTTTTTTAATCAGGTCTTCTGTGGATGCATCCTGGGTTACTTTGAAAGCATCGGCATTGTACTGGGTGGTATCACCCTTTTGTTCAGCCCTGACAGCCGTTCCCTGGATATCTATTTCCCCAAGACTGGTTGAAGCAGGTTTTAAAGAGATCTTTCCCAGGTTGGAACCCTTTCCGGTGCCAAATACCTGGGTGTATTTCTCAAAACCTATATAGGTTACCTCCAGCCGATAAGGCCCTTTCTGAACTTTCTCAAAACTGAAATCTCCTTCCCTGAGACTGCTGGAATAACGAAACTGGGTAGTATCCTTCATACTTACCAGTTTAATGGTAGCACCCACTAAAGGCTTTTGGTCTTCCTGGTTTAACAGGATCCCTGAAACAGTGAATTCCTGTGCCAGTAATCCTTGTGCAAATATGGAGAGAAGCAGGGAGAGAAGCAGGTTTTTCATCTTTTACTGACAATATTGATTTCGAACAATAAGGTTACTTTCGTTAGATCGGTTTTTAGGTGCAGGGATTAATGTTCAGAAAACTTTTTCTATACACTTTCTTACAATCTGTATTCTTTTCGATGCCAAAATTACTATCTATCCTGACTTATAAAGGAAATTGGAATAATTTAGTTTAGAATCAGTATAAAAACTATCTTGCTTCATGTACTTTTGCACAAAAATAGAGACATGCTTGAAAATCCAGGTCCCAAACGGACTGAACTTAGTGAATTGGGCGAATTCGGACTGATCAGCCATCTTACTTCCGGTATCGATATTATAAATCCCTCTACCATCAAAGGCATCGGGGATGATGCCGCTGTTCTTGACAATGGTAATAAACTCACCCTTGTCTCTACAGACCTGCTTGTTGAAGGGGTACATTTCGACCTTGCCTATACCCCACTTAAACACCTGGGATATAAAGCGGCGGCTGTCAATTTCTCCGATATCGCCGCTATGAATGGCACACCTACGCAACTTTATATAGGTTTATCCGTATCAAACCGATTCCCCCTGGAAGCGTTGGAAGAATTATATGAAGGAATTAAACTTGCCTGTGCTAAATATAAGGTCGACCTGGCTGGCGGGGATACCACTTCCAGCAAAAGTGGGTTGATCCTGGCAATGACAGTGACAGGAGTGGTAGAAAAAGAAAATGTAGTTTACAGAAATACCGCTAAGGAGAATGAACTCATTTGTGTAACAGGAGATCTGGGGTCTGCCTACCTTGGATTGCTTTTACTTGAACGGGAAAAACAGGTTTTCATGGCTGACCCTAACATGCAACCTGATCTGGAAGGCAATGATTACATCCTTGAGCGGCAGTTGAAACCGGAACCCCGGATGGATATTATCAGAAAACTGGCTGAAGCAGGTATAAAACCGGGATCGATGATTGACATCAGCGATGGGCTGGCATCAGAAATCCTTCATATATGTAATGATTCAGGCGTGGGATGCAGGATCTATGAAGAGAAAATCCCGATTGATGTTTCCACCGCTACTATGGCAACTGAGTTTAATATCCAGCCTGTTACAGCAGCAATGAATGGCGGGGAAGATTATGAACTTCTTTTTACTATTCCTATGAGCGATCTTGACAAGATAAACCAGTTCAAGGATATCAGTGTAATCGGACATATTACTGACGCTGCTTCTGGCTGTGGACTTGTGAGTCATGATGGTGTGCTGATTGAAATTACTGCCCAGGGGTTTAATCATATGACAAGCTAGAAGAATTCCCTTTTCAACCCGACACTTATCTTGTCACATTATTTAATTCAGCCGCCAAACATTGATGAATTAATTTCATCCCTATGCCTCCCAACTCCATAAAGCTGTCAAATATCATAAAGGACCTCCCCGACAGGGCAGGGGTGTACCAGTATTATGATAAGGATGACAAGCTTCTGTATATAGGCAAGGCGAAGAATCTGAAGAAACGGGTTTCATCGTATTTTACCAGGGATGGATCTTTGATCGGAAAGGTGAAAGTATTGGTCCAGAAAATCGAGGATATCCGGTTTATAGTTGTGGATACGGAATTGGATGCCCTTTTACTCGAGAATAACCTGATCAAGAAGTACCAGCCTCGCTATAATGTGATGCTGAAGGATGATAAAACCTATCCCTGGATTATTATCAAGAATGAACCTTTTCCAAGGGTTTTTTCTACCCGTCACCGGATGAAGGATGGTTCTGATTATTTCGGACCGTATGCCAGCGGGAAAATGATGTCAACGGTTCTTGACCTGGTCCGACAGTTATATCCGTTGCGAACCTGTAATCTAAATCTTAGCCAGGCCAATATCAATAAAAACAAGTACAAAGTATGCCTGGAATATCATATAGGTAATTGCCTGGGTCCCTGTGAGGGCCTGGAATCAGAAGAGGAATACCAGGTGAGGCTCCATGAGATCCGTAACATAATTAAAGGAAATATTTCCACTGTCAGGCAGCAACTCACCGAATTAATGAAGGAATATGCCGGCAATTATGAATACGAAAAAGCCCAGCTGGTAAAAGAAAAGATTGAACTCCTGGAACGATACCAGAGTAAATCATCTGTTGTAAATCCTTCCATTCATAATGTAGATGTATTCACTTTTTGTGAAGATGCGGGTAGCGGCTATGTAAATTTCATGAAGGTTGTGAGTGGCTGCATCATCCAGGCGCATACCGTGGAACTAAAGAAAAAGCTGGATGAGAGTCCGCAGGAATTGCTTACCATGGCTATGGCTGAGTTGCGACTGCGTTTTGAATCTGATGCCAAAGAGGTTATTGTCTCTTTCCTTCCGGAGGTTGAAATCCCCGGTGTAACATTTACCGTTCCTATCCGTGGAGATAAAAAAGCGCTCATCGAATTAAGTGAGAGGAATGCCAGGTTTTTTATGCTCGAAAAACACAAGCAGATGGAACGTGTTGATCCTGAGCGCCACAGTAAAAGGATCATGGAGCAGATGAAAAAAGATCTCAGGCTCAAAGATGAACCTCACAGGATTGATTGCTTCGACAATTCAAACATACAGGGTGCCTATCCTGTTGCGGCAATGGTTGTTTTCACCGAAGGGAAACCCAACAAACAGGAATACCGGCACTTTAACATCAAAACTGTTGAAGGACCGAACGATTTCGCTTCCATGGAGGAGGTAATTTTCAGGAGATACAAGAGAGTGCTGGAAGAAAACCAGCCCTTGCCACAGCTGATTGTTATTGATGGTGGGAAAGGGCAGTTGAGTTCAGCGATAACCAGCCTCGAAAAACTGGGGTTGAGAGGTAAAATTGATGTGATAGGCATTGCAAAACGATTAGAGGAAATTTATTACCCGGGCGATTCACTGCCTCTATATATTGACAAGAAATCCGAAACATTGCGTATCATTCAGCAGATCAGGGATGAAGCACATCGTTTCGGGATCACTCATCACAGGCAAAGAAGGGAAAAGGGCACAATCAGGACACAGCTTACCGGCATTGATGGAATTGGAGAGAATACTGCCCAGGCATTGTTACGGAAGTTTAAAAGTGTGAAAAATATTCAGAAAGCCAGTGAACAGGAAATTCAGGCAGTAGTTGGAAAAGCGAAAACAGCTATTATCCTGGAATATTTCAGGAAAAACGAAAAACCAGAGTCTTAGAAACTTCTAAATTATCAATATGTAGTACAATGAACAATGGTAAGATTAGAAAGTGGAACCATTAAGAGACCTTGACAATTGGATGACAAATCTCGGCAAAAAATAGCATTTTAGAATTTATTATAGAAAATGGGATTCAGAATTTCATCGTCTGAAGTAAACGCTCATCTGAAATATCTGAACATTTAAAATGACCCAAAGGGCATTCTTTTTTCCCATGTACCCCACATGGACGACAGGGTAATTTTTCATCCACTTCAAGGATATAGGAAGTATCTGACAGAGGTCCAAACCCAAATTCAGGTGTTGTTGAGCAGAAAATTGCAGCAACAGGAGCATTCATTGCTGAAGCAATATGCAGCGGTGCAGAGTCATTGACATAATTCATTCTTGCAGCCGATATAAGTGCCGCCGATTGCAGGAAACTTAATTTCCCGGCTACAATCTCTATATTTCGTTTAGGACATTCTTCTCTTATAGTTTGGCATAAGGGGATGTCGTTTCCCGCACCCAAAAGGTAGATTGTGAGGTCTTCAGGTAGAAGTCTGATCAATTGTACCCACTTTTTTACAGGAAATTGTTTGGTAAGCCATACAGAAGCTGGCGCAATACAAACATACCCAAGTCCCGGTTTCACAACTTTATAATCATCAGCCGAAGGGTAAAGAACAGGTCTACGGACTTTCTCTTTGACAAGTTCACTAATCAGGGAAAGATTGCGGTCAACCTCATGACGTATTGCGCCATCCAGATTCCCATATGAATGTTTCACAGCTTTTGTGAAAAGAAACGAAAGTGGATTTTTATCAAATCCGATCTTTACTTTCCCTCCGGAGAGCACGGTCATAAGTCCGGTCGTGAAAAATCGCTGTAAATTGATGACATAATCGTATGATTCGGCCCTGATAGAGCGGATTATCCTCAACAGGTTGATATATTTCTGCTCCTTTTTATTGAAGACCCATACTTTTTCAATATAAGGATGAGCAGTCAGCAATGTTTCATTACCCTTTCGAAGAAGAAAATGGATGGTACTATCGGGGTACTCTCTCCTGATAGATTCTACCAAAGGTGTGGCAAGGATCACATCTCCAATGAAGGCCGTTTGAATGATCAGAATCTTCATAATAATCTACCCGAATAACAAGCGAATTCTGTCTCCAAAGATACAGTAGTATAAGATTTGTTTAAACTGAATTTTTATGAAATCGCCCCAAAGGATTGGAAGTGCCCTTTGATGAAACCTATTGGGCGGGGGGGGGGAACCCCCCACCGCCCGGGGGGGGGGAGGGGGGGGGGGGGGGGGGGGGGGGGGAACCAGGGTTCAAAACCAGGGGGGGGGGGGGGGGTCAGGATCATTAATTCCGAAACCGACAAACCCATTGGAGTCGACGATAGGAGGACCCGAGGGGGTTTGGGTTCTCTACAGATCCAAAAATCAAAACTTACTTTTAACCTTTTTGATTTGCAATTATTTGATAAAAATATTACCCTGAATAAAAAGTATGTTTCAACAGTATTACTTTTATAGGGTTTAAAGGATTATAGCCAGGTCTATCGATTCTTCCTTCTCATAAAAATATTAATTTTTTAGCAAAAGCATGAAAATCCTTTTTACGCTACTCAGCCTTCTCCTTATACTACAGCTATCAGTAAGTTCCCAGGTTCTGATTAATGAAATTCAGACTTCGAACAAGAGTACCCTGGCTGATGAGGATGGTGATTATGAAGATTGGATCGAACTTTACAATGCAAGCAGCAGTCTCGTAAACCTTGAAAATTTCGGATTATCAGATAACCCTCTTGAACCCTTTAAATGGAAGCTTCCGAATGTTGAGCTTTCCCCCGGCGGACATTTACTGGTCTTCGCCTCCGGGAAAGATCGGAAACCTTTGTTGAATCATTGGGAAACTGCCATTTTTGCTGATGAAAGCTGGAAGTACTTTATAGGAACTGAGAATCCACCCTTTAACTGGAAAGAGAACAATTTCCCTGCTGCCGGATGGCTTGAAGGTCCGGGAGGTATAGGATATGGTGATGGAGATGATGGCACGGTTATTCCTCCAACCATTTCTGTTTATATGAGGAAAACCTTCCTGGTTCCGGATAAATCAGCAATCTCCTATTGCGTGCTGCATATGGATTATGACGATGGCTTTGTAGCTTATCTCAATGGTTTCGAAATAGCGCGATCCAACCTCACAGGGATTCCCCCTGCTTTTGATGAAATTACAACATCTGATCATGAAGCACAGATGTACCAGGGAGGGATACCCGAAGTATACCTGGTGGATTCTTTATTATTGAATGCTATTTTGGTCGATGGTCAGAATGTTCTTGCCATACAAACCCATAATTCCGGGGCTCTTTCCTCTGACTTGTCAAGTATTCCTTTCCTTTCTTTCGGAATCAAAAACAGTAATTCCTATTTTCAGCCGACTCCTGCCTGGTTTCCTGCCTATGCGGCCGGAGATTATCATACTAATTTCAAATTAAAGCATTCAGGGGAAACGGTTGTACTTTCCTCACCCAATGGTGATCTTCTTGACCAGGTACAACTCAGTTTCACTGATCTCGACCATAGTCAGTGCAGGGTTCCCGATGGTGGTTCCGGATGGTGTATCAGCATGAATCCGACGCCCGATGGTTCTAATAATTCTACCGTTTGTTATTCAGGATATACCGTTCGTCCGGAATTTACTACCGTTCCTGGTTTTTACAACCAGGAAACAGAAGTGGCAATTACCACCAGCAATCCCGGAAGTACCATTCATTATACAACGAATGGGAATATACCGAATGAAAGTGATCCGGTTTATAACTTACCATTGTATATCGGGTCCACAACAGTCATCAGGGCACGATGTTTCGGCCCTTCCGGATTTTTGCCCGGGAAGGTCAATACCGGGACTTTCCTGATCGGTGAAGCCAACCCAAAGCTGCCGGTGGTATCTGTATCGACCGATTCCAGTAATCTTTGGGATTTCTTTAGTGGAATCTATGTCACTGGACCCAATGCAGAGCCCAATTTTCCATTTTTTGGCGCCAATTTCTGGCAGCCCTGGGAAAAAGATTGCCATGTAGAGTATTTTGGGCCTGTCCAGGAAAGGAAATTTGAATTGGATGCAGGTCTCAGCATTCATGGTGGATGGTCCAGGGCATTTGCACAAAAGAGTTTTAACATTAAATGCAGGCCTTATTACGACAGTTCTGAAATCCATTACAAACTCTTTGGAGATAAGCCTATGATGGATTATTCCGGATTTATCCTGAGAAATTCCGGCAATGACTGGCTGAGCACTTTTATGCGGGATGCCCTGATGCAGCGGTTAATGAAGAAATCACATGTCGATTATACCGGCTATTGCCCCGCTGTAACCTACCTGAATGGTTCCTACTGGGGTATTTACAATATCAGGGAACGCAGCAATAAGGATTTCGTGGAATTAAACCACGGTGTTGATGCGGACAATGTGGACATGATTGAAAGCGACGGAATTGTAGCAGAAGGAAATTCAGACTCCTTCTGGGAGATGGTCGAATTCATGACCACACATGAGCTTTCATTACCCGAAAACTACGCCATAGCAGACTCCTGGTGGGATCTGGAGAATTTTGCTGATTATTTCATTGGCGAGACGTATTATGTAAATGATGACTGGATTGGTGACTGGACCAACAATATTAAGCTTTGGAGAGAGCGAAAAGCAGGCTCTGAATGGCGGTATATCTTCTGGGACCTGGATTTTGGCCTGGGGTATTACAGCGATTTTGCCCAAAACAAGCTGGCAGTAGCCATGAACCCACCCTATCCAACCCCGCATGCTGATATGTTCAGGGGATTACTGGAAAATGATGGCTTCCGTAAATATTTCATTAACAGGTATGCCGACCTGATCAATACGACATACCAGCCTGCCTATATGAGTACTTTTATTAATGAAATGAAGGATTCCATTGCAGCTGAAATCCCAAATGCATGGCTGCGCTGGAATGGATACAGTGATTCTACCGAATGGCTGAATAACATTGACTACATGAATTATTTCATTAGTAACAGACCGTCATTTGCACGCCAACACATCAAGAATACTTTTAATCTTGAAGCCTTAGTACAGGTTAAACTGGAGGCTCTTCCCTCAAGTGCCGGAGAAATCAAGATCAATACCATTATCCCGGAACCCTTACCCTGGACCGGCACTTACTTCGACGGGAATCCCATCACTATTACTGCTGTGGCGAAACCAGGCTACACTTTTGAATACTGGCTTCCAAATAGTTATATCTCCATGAATACCAGTCAGAGCCTCACCATCAACCTTGATCATTTCGATACCTTCAAAGCTGTATTTACAGGTTCTGCTGAGCCGGCAAAGGCCATCATCAGTGAGGTGAACTACCATTCCGATTCAACCATCAATGCAGGGGACTGGATAGAGCTGCATAATTATAGCAGCCAGCCATTGGACCTCACCGACTGGCATCTTTATGATTCACAAGCATTACCATGATTTCATTTTCCCAGTAAGTACCCTGATTCCGGCAAACGGCCACCTGGTTATTGCTGAAGAGCCGGTCAAATTCCAGCTGCAACATCCGGGAATCAGTTGTCTCGGGCCCCTGGGATTTAGCCTGAATAACAAACAGGAAACACTTAAACTGGTCGGCAGGCATGATGACACCATTTGCTCTTTTACTTATTACGATAGTATCCCCTGGTTAACCGCAGCGGATGGATATGGCCGTACCCTTGAATTTGAGAACTCCGGAAACAACATCAATGATCCGGAAAATTGGTTTACAGGATGTATGGGAGGCTCACCAGGCAGCGCATATTCTCCATGTGAGGATGAGCTGGTCATTTCTGAAATCAATTACAATTCAGCTGATTGGGCTGATGCAGGCGACTGGGTTGAGCTAAAAAATACCACAGCCACAACGCTCAATTTATCAGGTTGGAAATTCAGTGATAGCGATATTCAGCACCTATACACTCTTCCATCAGGAAGTAACATACTACCCGGAGAATTTATGGTCTTGTATTCAGATGCACAAAACTTTGCAACCACTTTCCCCTGGGTGAACAATAAATCAGGCCCATTTACTTTCGGGTTAAGTGGTTCAGGTGAAGCCTTGCGGTTATATGATCCTTCTGGCAAGCTTCGTTTTTCGGTGATCTATGATGATGAAAGCCCCTGGCCTACTGAACCGGATGGACAAGGTTATACCCTGGAACTGGCTGATGTCGGTGGGGTAATGTGTGATGGGAACAATTGGTTTGCAGGATGCCTTCAGGGTTCACCCGGTGGGCCTTATGTGTACCCATGCCATACCGCTGTTGATGAAACTGAGGTATCTGAATTTATCGTATTCCCAAATCCTGCCAATAGCCAGTTATTTATTCTGAACCAGTCAAATGAAGATGAAATAGCTGAAATACAGATCATGGATACTTATGGCAGGTTATTACTGGAAAAAAAGATGAATTTCCCGGGTAAAAATCCGGCAAGGTTACAACTGGATCTTCTGAGTACCGGTATCTATTTCTTAAAGATCCAAACTGAGAACAAAGACATCCCTGAAATTCATAAAGTGGTCATTTCAAGGTAATAACAATCCCAATCGCTCACTTCACAGAAATCGAAAACAAAAGACTTACTATGTATTCTCTCATTATGAAAAAATCTCTCTTAATTATTTGCTTACTCATGATTGTAATCTGTGCAGCAATGTCCCAGGATCAGTTGAAGAAATATGATATAGGTGATTCAGGCTGTTCTGCTTATTTTTATAATAATCCCGGACAAGCGGAGGTAAGCTTCTCACCTGATTCTTCAAAAGTCTACACACTTGAAAGCCTGGATGAATCAGGCAACACATATAGCATCATTGTGGTGGACCTTGCTATTGACCTTCCCGGGGAGGAAGTGGAAAATATACTGATCTCCTATCTCGATTACCTGAAAGAACAATTTGGAGTCCTTTCATCTGCAGGATATGGCAAAGGTCACAAGCTCGATACTCATGCCAGTGCAAAGGGGATCAATGATTTCTGGAGCAGCCAGGAAGATGATATTTCTGTAAAAGCTTGGGGAGATCCGGGCTATCTTGCTGTTATGATGGTATTTTCTGCAAAAGGCACAGATGTATTTTCGAAAAGCCAGGTGTTTTTCAATGGGTTTCGATTCCCTGGAGATTGATCAACTTCCCGAAATAAAAATGAAACAGGAGTAATAAATTTTAGCGGAAACCCACGAATTCATTCAAAAAAATTAGCCCATCTGAAATTCAGATGGGCTAATTCAATATTATAGATTATTTATTACCCTGCTAGGGTGAATTTAATAGGCATATTGAACTGAACGCGTACGGGTTTTCCACGTTGTTTTCCTGCATTCCATGAAGGCATAGCCTGTATAACGCGAATGGCTTCTTCATCACAACCTCCGCCTATTCCACGAAGTACCCTGACATCAGTAACACTTCCATTTCTTTCAACAACGAAAGTAACATAAACAGTTCCCTGGATACCACTTTCCTTTGCCATTTGGGGATACTTGATATTATCCATCAAAAACTTAATACGGGATTCATCGCCCCCTGGATAAGCGGGTGCATCTTCAACGACCGTAAAAATCTCAGCTTCTGATACTTCTTCTTCGGCTGCCTGCGTAGCAACAACAGGCGCTTTATACTCTTCCATAGCTGTATTATCATCAGCTTCAGCATCGATACTCAGATCATCATCAACAATAGCATCATTTTCAACGATATTGATGACTGTGGTAGAAACAGGTGGTGCTGGTGGAGGAGGTTGGTTCTGCTGCTGGGTAATTTGAATCATCTCTTCAGGAGTCTCGGCATTTTTACCTCCACTCATATCCTGAAATTCCTGTTTATCGTAGCTTTTATATTCAAAAGCCACTAAAGTGATGGCTAATGCAATGATTAATCCAAGCTGGAAAAAGAAACCTTTCTTGCTTTCAAGGTCTGCTTTTTCTGATTTTTTTAGTTCCATAATGTAATTTATTATGAATGAGATGATTGTGTTTTTCGATATGGAGGGTACTAAGATACGAAAAAAATTTATTTATTATTCCGAATTATTGAAAAAACCCTTTGCAAAAGCGGAATGTAAATAAACCAGCCACACTGCCAAGTGAATCAACCAGGAAATCACCCAGGCTGCCTGTTCTGTTAATGAAGACGCCCCACTGAAGGATTTCAGTTAACCCGCCAAGGCAAAGTGCTGTAATCAGGGATATGGATATAATTCTGCTTCTACTCCAATTGTTTTCTTTACTAAAGCTCCTCATCAAAAGAAAAGCAAAACCTGAAAAAATGAAGAAGTGCACAATTATATCCGGTGCAACCAGGAATTCAGGAATCCTGGGTATATCCTGCCCCGGTATCCCGGTAAGGACAAGGATACCGATTCCCCACGCGATGGCGGCTCCATAGCGTTTCACCAGCTTCGGAAGCACCATCCTTTCCAGGAGTTAATTATGCTTCTACCAGTTTCTGATAATCAGCCGCTGAAAGCAGCTCCTTGATTTCATTAACATCCTGGATTTTTACCTTAACGATCCAGCCTTCACCATATGGATCTTTATTGATCAATTCAGGATTATCTGACAGGTTCTCATTGTATTCAAGAATCTCACAGGCAACAGGAGCAAACATATCAGAGACCGTTTTTACTGCTTCTATCGTTCCAAAAGCTTCGCCGGTAGCAACAGCTTCGCCGATGGTATTCACCTCAATGAATACAACATCCCCTAACTGATGCTGTGCAAAATCGGTCACTCCTACAGTGCCTTCATCTCCGTTTAAGGCAAGCCATTCGTGTTCTTTGGTGTAATAAAGATTTTCAGGAATATTCATGGTAACAGTTTTTAATAAAGGGTCAAAATTACAGATTCGGGGAATATTTCAGACTATTTCCGGCAAGTTAGAATAATTCTGAATAAGTAACGGCTTTTAAAAGTTCAGACCATTCACTTTGGAGCCAACCTATTGATATTTATCGTGTTATATTTCTGATTTAAAGAAATTCTTATAATGACACTCGATGTATACAAAGAAGTATCAAGAAATTTCCTGATGAAGAATTATTATTCTGTAAACTACCTTTACTGCGCGAGGGTAAACCTCATGGAAACACCGGCATTGGTCGTGGATGTAGGTATCTGCGTAGATACATGGGGTTTGCTGATAGTCTGCTCATAGAAAAGCCTGATATTCAGCTTTGGACCCACCATATAATCGGCTGAGGTATTGATTGAGATCTGCCTGGTTCCGGTTGAAACCTGGTTGTCTCTTTGCTCAATTCGGCGTAATACGGTCTTATTATCACGGATGGAAACATCAGCCTTAACATTTAAATCGCTCTTCAGAGGAGTTTTCTTTCCTGTGCCCAGGGATCTCACTGTAAATTTCACATTTTTAAACCGATAACCCAGTCCTGTTACAAATTCATTGCTGCGCATCTCTGTGAGCTGGTTATTGACAAAGCTCAGTGAGAGGTTTCGGGTTTTCTTATATTCAATCCTGGCCATGAAACTGTTTTTCATGGTTGCATCAATTCCGAGGAACGGACCAAACTGTTCAGTAATCGTGATAACATCCATCCTGTTGGAAGGGATGAAATTCCTTGCATCATCCAGTGCTGAAGCAAATCCGTCGGTCTCGCGGTATTCAATGTCACTCAGGAATCCTCCTACCGAATAATTTGAACGATAGGCATGAGAAATATTGAAGGACTGGAAATAGTTCCGGAGCACTTTGATTCCCTGGCTCGCATTGTAAGTGATACGCCAGTTAGGCATCGGGATTGTCAGGAAGGGGGTAAGTTTCATTTTACTCGGATCACGGCCTGCATAGGCAGCCAGGAATGCACCCATGAGCACCTGCGGCTGTGTGGAACCATATCCACTCGGGAAACCCAGTGAATCATACCCGATGGAATTGGGATTATCCGCTGCCAGACGGTCGGCAATGGTTTTACGGTAATCAAGCATCTGCTCAAATACAGGACTCACATCTTCATCGTTATCCTTACTAAAAGCGGTAGGCCACATCAGGTACGACATACTGAAGGTTCCTCTTTCCTGTGCAGAAGTTGAACCAAAAGTACCCTCACTGTTTGCCTTGTAATACTCCTGGTAGGTGCGGGAAAAACTGCGGTCGGCATTCACCTCAACTTTCAGATTCCTGGCCGGCTCCAGGTTAGCCCTGAAGGTGAGCGAATTGGTATGCCTTACTATATATGGATTATTCAAAAGAGTATCTGCACTTAACCAACCATTGCTACTGGCCATATTTCTGATATCCTTCTGACTTCCCATGATAAATCCGAGACCAGGTGCATTTGCTTTCCAGTCATTCCCCAATACACTTACCTCTGGTGTGAAACCGGGGAGTAAAATGCCATTGGTTTCATTATAGGTAATGTTCGCATCCTTCAGCGACATCATAACTCCAAGGAACTGGGTTCCTATGATTTTTAGATAGTCTTTCTTTGGTTTTGCGTCTGCTGAATCAGCAGGCAATAAATCACCTTCTGCAGGGGCATCGTCTTTCTTTGCATTTTTGCCTTTCTCTTCTTCTGCACCCTTTCCTTTACCCGGCATTGCAGGGCCTTTTGGTGTCTGGCCCTGAGCCTGGAGAGCAGAACTTGCTTTTTTGAGGAAGCCGACTTTATTATACAGGGTTGTTAGCCTGATCCCTCCATTCACCTGGATGTTGTTGGAGTTCTCAATGGTATTCCCGAATTTGGCCTGTAACGACCTGGGAGATGCTTCCCAACGATACATAATGCCGTACTTAACAGAAGCATTCATCCAGTTCAACATCTTGATCTTACTGAATGGAAGCATATAGTTCACATTCGCAATCTGGTTGAACCGACTGAGTGAACCGAATCCCAGGATGGAAGTCTTTACTGTATCCCTGTAAGCTTCATAATTTGTATTTCCCTTTTCAAACCCTCCGGGGGGCTCATAGATATATGATATTACATTGGCTGAATAATCGAGCTTCAGTGATTGGGAAATATCATACTTGAGGTCATAAACACGCGTCCAGTCCCACTTTTTGGTATAGCTGGGCACAAGAATGATCAATGCATTGCTCTTATTCCTCACCAACCTTCTTTGGTATTCCCTCAGCATATCCGACCGGAAAGATAATAACCTGGGCAAATAGTAGAAGTTAAAATCACTCAGCAACTGAAGATTTTTGCTCTTAATGATCTTTTGGAATGGTTTTACATTTTTGGGGTTGGTTGAAAAGTTATAACCTAATCCACCCCTGTATACTTTCTTTTTATCTGATTCAATATCGATGTTATGCCTTTTGATCTCAGCATAAGCATATGAAAGGTCAAAATTCTCCACATCCCAGAGTTGTGGCTTTCCTTTAGCACCTAGCCGGTCTTTCCTGACATTCATGAAATTCAGATTCTGCCTCTCTGTAACATCAAGGGTCTTTTCACGAAGAGAATCTTTCTGAGAACCTGACATATCTTTCACCTGTTCTTTGTAATCAATATCAGGATCCAAAGGATTATACTGCGGATTACTAACCGTTTGGGAATAGTCGTAGTGCATCGGAATCCTGATCCCTGCCTTTTCAGGAAGGAATTTTCCCAGTTCCAGGTTGGTGGCAAAATCGATCTGGCGAATGGCTTCTTTCTGACGCTCATTTACCTTTTTCTCAATGCTTCCAAATCCAGGAGTACTATAAGCTCCTGAAAGTACCATATTACCAAGGTCGGCAAGATTGGTGGCAAAACGTGCAGTAGCAGCCCATCCTGATTTTTCATTGAAGTCGGTAAGGCGAAGTTCATTTACCCAGACTTCAGCACATTTGGGCTGACCATCGTCTTCATTTCCTAAAGATGGGTTACGCCTCGGATTGCGGATACCTACCATAAATGCCCGGATATCACTTAAACTTGGCAAACCAACAATGGTGATCTTATTCTGTCCGTCGCGCACAACATAAGGTGTGGTGATACTGATAGTCGACCCGGCTCTATCCATAGCCTCATTTCTAACCTTCTTTGCATTGATCAGCTTGGCCAGTTCAATATCCATTTCATTGGTGGAAGGCCAGATAGTTCTATCGTCACTGGCGGTTGTACCCCATGGAGTGAATTCCAACGGGATCTCATATTCGTAATAATTGGAAGTAAAATCGGAACCAATCCTGACAAAAACAGTCAGATCACCGTGTTTTAATTCCTGTCCTTCAATGCTTTTTTCAGCATGGAGATACATGCGTAAATGCTTGTAATCCCTGAAATCAAAATCTGTTGTCTTGAAAGCTCCGCGGGCATCACCGTCCATCAGGTCACAAGTCTTGAGAACCATAGCCTGCTCATTCAACTGCTGATAATTGGTGGTAGCAACATTGATTTCTCTTTCGATGCCCGGTGGCAATACATAGGGAATGGGAACGCGGGCACCATTTTCTTCGACTGAAACTGTTGAGATATCAAAAGTCGTGGCATCCTGGTTGGGATCAGGAATATATTCACCCGGTGCAAGTAAGCTGTTATAGTATTTTCTCCATTCACCCCTTTCAAGTTCGAGGGAGGCGAAGCGACATACGATCGGTTTGTTGAAATTCTTCAGGAAAACACGGATAAAACGGATAGATTTGAAATCCTGGATATTCCCCACCACCCTGTCAGGTTGCTGAAGTGGAATTTTAAACTGGTACCAGCGGGCATTAATAGATCCGCCATTTTCAAGTTTTAAGCCTGATGCCTGGGTTGAAGCCGGGGTGGCATGATACATGTCAGTGATATAGTTTTCACCTACTACCATAGCCTCTGGCCTCAACTGAACCACATACTGGAAGTAGCGTTCCTGGTCGCTTAATGTATTATCCCGATTAATATCCTCCACATTCGGAGCCCGGGTAGCAATGGTTTCACCACTACCAACAGGCGAATTTCCTTCTACGCCGTTATAGTTTTTATAACGCTGAACAACACTGCTATAGAGCGGATCTTCATCATAATCGCCGCCAAGAAAATGATGATAGTTATCTGCTGCAGGGTCGAGGGTATCTTTGATATAAGCTTCTGATCCCGGGCCATACTTGTTCAGGATTTTCTGCAGGAAATTAAAGCCATTAAATGTAAATCCCTGTTCATCTCTACTTGATAATCCATCATATCCAACATCCTGGAATGGACGAGATTCATCTTTTGTATCGAAGGATTCAGTAATTGCCTGCATAGTGGGCACCCTGCCCCAGATAGTCGTATCAACATTCTTCACATCAGGGCTGGTAGGCAATCCATTTTCAAAGGATTTTCTGCCATCACGAAGGATATCTTCCGAAATATCCCCAAGGTTAAAGTACAATTCTCCCCCGGCATTTAATGAGTCCTCGCTAAAAGGATCCATCAACCAGAAGGTGATATACTCCACATTGGCGGCTTCAAAGTCAGAGGTCTGAACTTTACTCATGATCCCTCCCCAGCGCGAAGCGGGTTCTTTCAGCAATCCTTTATCATCAATACCGGCTGAATACCCTGTCCCTTCCACATCAAAATTATAAGGACCACGTTCTTCAGGGAAGAAGGCAAGGTTAAACATTGGGATATTCAACGCCTGGTTATTGGGGGTCTGGGAATTAGGGAACAATTCGGTTTGGTAAATTACCCTCACAGAGTTCTTCGAAAGTTCTTCCCTGGTTATATTTTTAGGTCTGCGTGTGCCTCCCCTGTCATAAAAGACGGTGGCATCGATATTATACCAGGCCAGTTTCCCGCGGTTGAAACCATAAGCCAGTCCTGTACCCGGTGCGGCTTCAGGAAACATACTGCTGGTGTACTGCCCCTGGGGAGTACTTGCCAGGAACCATGCCCCGATGGTATTCAAAGAAATAGTCGATTTAGCTCCTTCAAAGTCATCAATATAGGATGTTCCGGCTTTCCCAACAGCTTTCGAGTGGCCAGGAATAAACTGGGCAAATTCCCCGTCGAATTTGATCTTTGAAACGGTCTTTGTACTATAGAAAGGAAGCTTGTCAATCATCTTGGTGATGAATCCGGATTCTTTCTGATAGTTAACACTCATTCCCCATATGGTGTTGGAAATGGGTTCATCTCCATAATTGGTCTTTTGAGTAATCGGCCTTTCATAAAGGTTCATAATTGTACCACCCAGCAACAGGTCTTTGCTAACCTTATAATCCACATGGGTTCCCATTAATGTCTGGCTATAGACATTAAACATTGAATTATTCTCTAAGGAGATATTGATCGGTGTCCCTGAGTTGAGTATCCCTTCGTTGATAATCTTCACCCTGCCTAAGGTATAATCCACGGTATAATCCTGGTTCTCAACAAGCGGAACCCCTCCGGCTGTAACCTTTACGGAACCCTGTGGAACATTCAGTGCATTTAAAGAAATTTCCGAACCTGATTCTGATTTATATTGTCCTTCAATAACGAATTTATTCTTTTCAGGGAACTGCTGAGCCCCCGTCTTTGTCATCGTATATAAAGAATCGTAACAATACTTATCAGCTAACGCTTTGTTATTCAGCTTATTCCTTAGGTAACTGCCAAAAGGTTCAAGTACAGGGAAGAATATCCTTCCATTTGAGGACTGAATAGTTCCTCCATTCCTGGCTGCATTGTCGAGGAAGTCAAAAATACCGTCATGAGGAGGATTCAACTGGGGATCCAGGTTATCAAATCCCATCAGTTGGATAAGGGGAGTCCCTTTCACTCCATCCGGGCCTTCTGTAAAATACCCCGTTGGCACTGCATTACTGTTTCCTGAATAGAGAATATTGAGAATGAAATCTTCTTTATTTACATTGTATGCCTGGATGCTGTAAACATTCTTCATCATCAGGTTCCACATTGGGATATGCGTATTCACTGCGGTACTTTTCAACAGCTTAACCATAAGACTTTTTGTGGTTCCAACCCCTCCATCACTGAATTCACCCACCTGGAAATAAGTGCTATCGCTTCCAATAACTGTATATTGATAGGCAACAGCCAAGGTCTGGTCAGAATTCAGGGTTGTATTCAGTGAAATGAACCCAAGCCTGCTATTGAAGGAATATTCAGTAGCATTCAGTTTACGGGCGCTTTCAATTTTTTCAAAATCAACTCCGGGTACAAACCCTTTGTTGAGTGTAAGATATTCCGTGACAGTATTGATATCCCTGATCTGGCTGGTATCCATCTGGATGATCAGGTCATTGGCTTCATTGTTGGGATATGGGAGGGTGGTAGTGGGGAGAACATTACTATTATAGGTATTGATTTCTCCCAAATCCTGGAAGGCCACAATATTGCGGTTTTCAGTAACGGCAGCACCTATATTGGTCACCCAGACTTCAAGCTTGGTTATATTGATATTTGATGTAACAACTGGTAATGTTGATAAGGCCTGGTCATAATGGTCACGAAAATACTGCCCCACGAAAAAGTGCCTGTTTTCTTCATAGTCGAGGGTGCGGACAGAGAATTTAGAAGTCTGAGCACCCCCCTGGACTGAAATATTCTCAGTCTGGCTTTGTTGTTGTGAGAAAACACTGGTTACGGTAGCTTTCCCAAACTGAAGCTGGGTCTTTATCCCGAATAAGCTTTGACTGCCGGTAATGAGGGTACTGTTTAAGGGCAGGTTGACATTCCCTGCTTCCACCAGTTTGATAATCTCATCTTCTTTACCTTCATACTTCAACTTCAATTTATTCTCGAAATCGAAGGTAGCTTCAGTATTGAAATTGGTATTAAATTCAATTTTATCACCAATTTTAGCGAGAACGCTCATCTGAATTTTTTCCTGGAAATCAAAGTTGGTGGTGCGACGAAGGCGTTGGTCGATAGCTGGGTCGTCCCTGCGATTGGAAAGGATCCCAAATGTTAATTCAGCACTTCCCTGTGGCCTGATATCAATGGTATTCCCACCAAAGACACGATCAAATAATTGTCCTCCCAACCGAATCTGGGGAATAATACCTTGCCTTGCCGGACCACTCGATGATTTAGACTTTTCAATCCAATATTTATCGACTGATTGTTTAAGGTCCCAGTTTTTATACTCATCAAAGGAAAGTGAAGCCGGGAGTTTGTAATCCATTTCCCCTATCTTCCGGGTAAAGGTGTATTCTTTTGAGGTCGGGTCGTAGATCACATCCTCCTTGACATTGGAGGGATTTTTAAGATATAGTCCGCTCTGGTTTGATCTTTCGTAAGGATTGGATTCATCCTCAAATGGGAATCGTAAGGTAGTATCGTCGTTATCCGTTGAATCAGGTGGCATGGTAAGCCGACCTTCCATCCGTGGACCCGAAGAAAGTCCAAGGGTCAACTGAAGCCCCCAACCTAAGGTAAGGATTACAATGATTGTGGAAAACCTGAATATATTTTTGATGTAACTCTTCAAGTCGGGCTTTTAATTATGCGGTTTAATGTGGCGAACCTGATAGATTAATGATTCAAAGTAGCCAGAGGTTATTGTCGAATTAAAAAAAAACTTCCCTGCCTCCTATTTTCAGAGGATTTTCAGGGCTCCTTTCACCAAATGCTCGACTGTAATACCGGTTCCATCGGCTTTTACAACCTGGTCGATAGCTTTTTCAGCCATAGCTTTATTAAAGCCAAGCATCACCAATGCAGATAACGCCTCCTGCCTGTTGGTATTGTGTGGACTGCCTAAAATTTCCCTTATCGGGGAATCTTTCTGCATCTTATCTTTCAAATCAATAATAATCCTTAAGGCCGATTTTCCTCCAATCCCTTTAATGGATTGAAGAAGTTTAACTTTTTCGTTGACGATGGCATCAGCCACTTCATCCGGGCTTAAGGCAGAAAGAATCAACCTGGCTGTATTAGGCCCTATTCCTGAAACCGATATAAGGTGCTGAAAAACAGTGCGTTCCTGTACATCTGCGAAGCCATAAAGAACCATTGCGTCTTCCCGGACTACCAAATGGGTGTACAAACGGCCACTCTCCTTCCCAACCATTTTGGAGTAAGTATTTAATGATATATTGACCAGATAGCCAATACCCTGGCAGTCGATAACTGCACCTGCAGGATTCAGTTCGGCAATTTTTCCTTCAATAAAGGCGTACATCAGGCAGACTAATGAAATTAAACGGCAATTGGATGCCGCTGCAAAAATAACATTTTCTTTCAACCTCTTTATTCAGACTCATTTCAAATTGATTAAGGAGTGAAAAAACCATTTGAATCTGCCTCAAAAAGCAATACTTTTTATGTTCCTTTGTTCAACATTTTCTGATACTGCAACCTATTGTTAAACAAATAGATACATGAATACTTTATTAAGAAAGAATGCCTTAAGTTATCATGCTGAAGGCCGACCGGGAAAAATTGAGGTGATCCCTACAAAGCCTCATTCAACACAACGTGATCTTTCATTGGCTTATAGCCCGGGCGTCGCGGAACCTTGTCTTGAAATCCAGGCTAATCCATCAGATGTTTATAAATACACAGCTAAAGGAAACCTTGTTGCTGTAATTTCAAATGGTACGGCTGTCCTGGGATTAGGTGATATTGGTGCTGAAGCCGGAAAACCTGTAATGGAAGGAAAAGGCTTACTTTTCAAGATTTACGCTGATATAGATGTATTTGATATTGAAATCAATGAGAAGAATGTTGATAAGATCGTAGAAACCGTAAAAGCCATATCCTGCACTTTTGGGGGTATTAATCTTGAAGATATTAAGGCTCCGGAATGTTTTGAAATTGAAGAGCGGCTAAAGGCAGAGTTGGATATTCCTTTGATGCATGATGATCAGCACGGTACAGCCATTATCACATCTGCCGGGCTTTTAAATGCCTTAATCATCACCGGCAAAAAGATAGAAGACATAAAAATTGTAGTAAACGGAGCAGGGGCCTCTGCAATTTCATGCACCAAGCTATATGTAAAGCTGGGAGCAAGAAAACAGAATATCATTATGCTCGACAGCAAAGGCCCATTGAACCACAAAAGGACCGACCTGAATAAATATAAAATGGAGTTTGTCACCGATCGGGATGTGAATACCCTGGAAGAAGCCCTCATCGGGGCAGATATGTTCCTCGGCCTTTCAACAGCAGGTGTACTGAAACCTGAATATCTCCTCAAGATGGCTGACCATCCCATTATTTTTGCCTGTGCAAACCCGGTTCCTGAGATTTCATATGAACTGGCAATGGCTACCCGCGATGACCTGATCATGGGAACCGGTCGTTCCGATTTCCCAAACCAGGTAAATAATGTACTGGGATTCCCCTATATTTTCAGGGGAGCCTTAGATGTAAGAGCTAAAGGGATCAACGATGAAATGAAACTGGCCGCTGCTTATGCCCTTGCCGAGTTGGCCAAGCTACCTGTACCGGAAGAGGTGAATATTGCCTACAATGTCAGGAACCTTAAATTTGGGAAAGATTATATCATACCTAAACCCTGTGATCCACGACTAATTATGCATGTGGCACCAGCTGTTGCTAAAGCAGCCATGGATTCAGGAATTGCAAGGAAACCCATCGAAGACTGGAATGCTTACCAGGAAGAACTTGGAAAACGCCTGGGACTGGTGAATCCATTGATTCAGCAGATAAAAGGTAAAGCCAAAAGAGATCCCAAGCGACTGGTATTTGCTGAAGCTGAAAACTATAAAGTATTGAAAGCGGCAGAAATTGTAATGGAAGAAGGAATTGCTCATCCAATCCTGTTGGGGGATAAAAACCTGATCCTTTCAATGATCAAGCAATTTGAACTGGAACTGCCGGGTGTGGAAATTATTGATCCTTCAGCCGAAGACCAGGCAGAAAGAAGGCAACTTTTTGCCACTCAGTATTATGAAAAAAGAAAGCGCAGAGGAGTAAATATGCAGCTTTCCCTCGATTATATGACCCACAGGAATTATTTTGCCCCTTCGATGGTGGAAAACGGACTTGCAGATGCCATGATCTCGGGTTTGACGACCAGTTATCCTCAAACCATCCGCCCTGCTTTGCGCATCATCGGTAAAAAGAAGAATACCAAGGTGATTTCCGGGATGTATATCATGCTTACTAAGAAAGGCCCTTTCTTTTTCGCAGACACTACCGTCAATATGAATCCTTCGGTTGAAACATTGATGGAGATAACCCTCCAGACTGCAGAAGCCGTTCGGCAATTCAATATTGAGCCCAGGATTGCCATACTCTCCTACTCCAATTTCGGATCAGTGGAAGGAAATATTCCTTTGAAAGTAAGGGAAACAGTCGCCAATCTGCATGCACAACACCCTGATCTTATTGTGGATGGAGATATGCAGGCCAATTTTGCGATTAATACCGAAATGCTGAAGGAACATTTCCCATTCAGTAAACTTGCAGAAGGTGGTCCTGCTAATACTTTGATCTTCCCATACCTCACTGCAGGTAACATTGCTTATAAACTGATGCAGGAACTGGGTGGCGCAGAAGCAATCGGGCCGGTATTGATGGGACTGGATAAATCTATTCATGTACTTCAGATGGGATCATCAGTAAATGAAATCGTTAATATGGCTGCAATTGCAGTAATTGATGCCCAGGCACATGAACAAGCCTGATGATAAAGCATGAACACTATATTGTAGGAATCAATTTTTAAAAAAGTCAAAATCCCCGGAGAAATTCAGTCTCCGGGGATTTTTATTTGTGGTAAAATCTGAGAGTAAAATCCCTGGAAAACATATTCAACCTTTTTTTATCTAAATATATGTCAATTTGTAAATATTTTATACTTTCGTACTCAGGCTAACGTTTTAAATCAACTGATGAGTCTGTTTACAAGGATCAGTATGGTTACACCGGGCGCATTTAAATATCTTCCATACAAAATACATTGAAGAATTAATGGGAATTAAAAATCATTAGCCATTACCTTTGTTTTGCCATTTGAATGTACTTACTTGATTTATCAGATCTTTATATCATTCTCTAAAGAAAAAAAGCAATAACCAATGAAAAAAATCACTGTAATTGGAGCAGGTAATGTGGGTGCAACCTGTGCCAATGTTATCGCAAACAAGGACCTGGCCCGCGAAGTTGTCCTTGTGGACATCAAAGAAGGAACTGCTGAGGGTAAAGCGCTTGACATCTGGCAGACTTCCTCCATCCTGAATTTCAACACGAGGGTTGTAGGGGCAACGAATGATTATTTAAAGACCAAGGGTTCAGGAATCGTTGTGATCACATCCGGACTTCCCCGTAAACCTGGAATGAGCCGCGATGATTTGATCAAGACCAATGCCCTGATCGTTAAGGAAGTTACTGAAAAAGTGATCAGGTACTCCCCGGAAGCCATCATTATCATTGTTTCCAATCCGCTCGACGTTATGACCTACTGTGCCTATAAGGCTGCCTTAAAGGACGAGCGCAAGGTTTTTGGAATGGCCGGGATCCTGGATACAGGACGGTACAAAGCCTTCATTGCAGATGCATTGAAGATCTCCCCGAAAGATATACACTCCATGTTATTAGGAGGACACGGAGATACCATGGTTCCACTGCCCAGGTACACTTCTGTTGGAGGAATCCCGGTAACTGAACTGCTGAATAAGGAAGAAATTGACAAAATTGTAGAACGTACCCGTAAAGGAGGAGGTGAACTGGTAAACCTGATGGGAACCTCCGCATGGTATGCCCCGGGTGCTGCTGCAGCCCAGATGGTTGAAGCTATTGTTGACGACCAGCAACGCATCTTCCCGGTATGTGCAAAACTAAATGGGGAATATGGCGTAAAAGATGTATTCCTTGGCGTACCGGTAAAATTAGGAGCCAATGGTATCGAGGAAATCATCGAACTCAAACTTACAAAAGATGAAAAGAAAGCTGTGGAAGAATCCGCTGCTTCCGTAAAATCCATGATGGATGTCCTTGATGGAATGAATATTTTTGAATAATCCGTTCTGAAATTCTGAAAAGCGTCCTCAAAAAGGGCGCTTTTTTTATGAATTATGCCGTATCTATTTCATTTTGCGAATTCAAATTCACAATTGGATGGCAAACTATAGTTTTTAAGTTAGCTTGTTTTTCAGTATTTTCGAATAAAATTGAAACTAAACCACAAAAATGAAAATTGTAGTTTTAACCGGTGCCGGTGTCAGTGCTGAAAGTGGTATCCGCACTTTCCGTGACAGTGGCGGATTATGGGAAGAACATCGCATAGAAGATGTGGCAACCTTTGATGCCTGGTTGCGAAATCCTGCACTTGTCCTTGAGTTTTATAATCAAAGAAGAAAACAACTCCTGGAGGTAGAACCAAACCCGGCTCACTATGCTTTGGCAAAACTCGAATCGAAATATGATGTGGAAATCATCACACAAAACGTGGACGATTTACATGAACGTGCCGGTTCAACAAAGGTCCTTCATTTGCATGGTGAGCTCAAAAAATCAAGGAGCACAATAGATGACGACCTTGTATACCCCATCAAGGGATGGGAATTGAAACAGGGTGATACCTGTGAAAAAGGCTCACAACTCAGGCCACATATCGTATGGTTTGGAGAAGCAGTGCCCCTGATAGAAGAAGCAGCTGAAATCACCTCCACTGCTGATATCTTTGTAGTGATTGGCACTTCACTTAATGTATATCCCGCGGCAGGACTGATTCACTATGTGAAACCATCAGTCCCAAAATATCTGATCGATCCGAATGCAATGAATATCCCGGGGATTGGCAACCTGTCAATTATCTGCGAAAAAGCAGGAATCGGGGTGCCTGTTTGGGTGGAAGATCTGATGAAAGGTTGATAAAAGAATCTTTAATACCAACTTTTGCCCTTAATGCCGGTATTATAAGCACTTATGTAAAATCACTCCATACACTTCAGAAACCTTATCTCACTTTATGAACTCCAGGCATTTGAGCTCATTCATGTCCAAAATGGAACGTGAATTGAGTCCAAAATGGTCGGCTGACGGACACGGACTTACGCGGATTGAATTAACAATATAGCTCACTCTAGCTCACTTTAGCTCACTCCAGGCACTACCGACACCAAACACCGTCGGGTCCTGCAGACACTGCCGGGTTTTTCGGACTTTTGACTTCAATTCACCCCCCAGCTCACTTTAGTGCACTTTAGCTCACTCTTGGCCCTCTGGCTCACTTTGGCAATTAGAGAGAGGTTTTTGTCAATTTTCCCGGGTATTGCAAGTCATATAGACATGGTAAATAAGTGATATTGAACCCTTCCAGGGTTCTGACCTTTATCCCTTTTACTTTTATTGATATTTGACCCTTCGGGTCAGAGTGCTTTCTTTTCTAACCCACGGGGTGGGGGTTTTTTGGTTCCGGGAGTGGGGGCCCCCGCCCCCCCCCCCCGACCCCAAACCCAAACCCCCAAGAATCCCAGGGATTCCCTGCGCCTTCAATGACACCAGCCCAATGCTACACCTGGAATCCCGAAGGGATTCAACATCAATAACACCAGGAGTCACCAAACAGATCCAAATGAAGCCCTAACAGTCCAGAATCCCGAAGGGATTCAACATCAATAACACCAGGAATCGGTTCCAAACAGATCTACCAAATGAAGCCCCCAGCAGCATAAAATCCCGAAGGGATTCAACATCAATAACACCAGGAGTCAGTCCCCAACAGATCCACCAATGCAGCCCTAAGCACCCTCAAATCCCGAAGGGATTGAATATCAATAAAAGAGGTGGTGTCAAACGGTCAACTCCAAACCCTTCAAATCCATTTTAGTTTTAGGAGTGATCTATACTTCCTCTGAAATGCTTAATTTTGTCGGTTCATCTACTCCCTATGCGACAGAGATTATTTTTCGGTTTTTTATTATTGGGGTCACTTTTGCTGACAGGAGCATGCTCTAAAGAAGAAGATTATTCAGCCCGTGACAAACAGATCATAGAGGACTATCTTGCTGCCAAAGGACTTACTGCTACTGCCACTCCCGAAGGTGTTTACTACCTGATTGAAAATCCGGGTAGCTCCGATCATCCTTCTGTTTTTTCAACAGTAAAAGTCCATTATAAAGGCTACCTGACTGATGGAACTGTATTTGATGAAACTACAGGTACATCACGGACTTTTGGCCTTTCACAAACCATCACAGGCTGGCAGATCGGCATTCCCAAATTCGGGAAAGGGGGAAAAGGCAAGCTGTTCATCCCTTCCGATTATGGCTATGGAGCGTCTTCCAGTGATAAGATCCCGGCCAATTCTGTATTGGTTTTCGACATTGTTCTTTCTGATTTCTATTAAACCGAATGATCCTGCTCTCCAAAAGAACTTCCGATCCCCCGGATGAAGCTGTAGCTTTCAGGAAAGCGGCTGACTATTGTGCCGCCCAGGATCATTGTATCAGTGAGGTAAAGGATAAACTTAAACATTGGAATGTTGACCATACTCACGTCGGGAAGATTCTGGAGAGGTTATTAAGTGAGGGATTTATTGATGAGCAAAGATATGCGAAGGCATTTGCCAGGGGGAAATTCAGAAATCTCCAATGGGGAAGGATAAAAATCAGGTATGAACTCCACTCCAAAGGTATACCTGAACAGATGATCATAAATGCGCTTGAAGAAATTGAAGAAGAATCCTACACTCAATGCCTGATTGAACTTGCAAAGAAAAAAATAAAAACCCAGGGAAGTTCTGAACCCCTAAAAGTGATGCGTTTTCTGGCCTCTAAAGGGTTTGAGCCCGAATTGATCAGGAAAACTATGAAGAGAATTTGAAAATGAAAGGATGTAGAATGTCGGATGTCTAATGTCGGATGTGGAATGTTGGATGTGGAATGTCGGATTGAGGATGTGGAATGTCGGATTGAGGATTGTGGATTCTTGATATAAAATGAAACGAAAAAATATAAATCCGGTTCAATTCTCAGCACCTGGCACTCAGAGTAAAGGCTCAACTTCGTGGCACCCTACCCCCCAGGCAACGCCCAGATGGCACTCAACGACACTGGAATTTGGACTAGCAATACCCTGGACTTACATACAAACATAATTTGAATTACCAATCATTAATAATACCCAGATGATAAACACTGAAAACCTGAAAGATGCCGCAAAGAGGCTTGATGCCCTGAGGAGGTTCCTTTGACATCGATAATAAATTAGCCCAAATTGCAGAAGAAGAAAAAGTAACGCATGAACCTGGTTTCTGGGACGATCCCAAGAAAGCAGAAATCATCATGCGAACAATCCAGGAGAAGAAAAGCTGGACTGAAGACTACCACAAAGCCTATGCAGGATATGAGGACCTCGTAGTTCTTTTCGACTTTTACCAGGCTGGTGAATCCACAGAACAAGAGGTGGAACAATATTTTGCAGGTTTGATGAAGTCGATTGATGCCCTCGAATTCAGGAACATGCTTAACAACGAGGAAGATAAACTCAGTGCTATCCTGCAGATCAACTCTGGTGCGGGTGGGACTGAAAGCCAGGACTGGGCCCAAATGCTGATGCGCATGTACATCCGGTGGGCTGAAAGGAATAACTATAAGGTAAGGGAACTCGACCTGAATGAAGGTGATACAGCCGGAATCAAATCCGTTTCTCTTGAAATAGAAGGAGACCATGCTTTCGGATACCTGAAAGGAGAGAATGGAGTCCACCGACTGGTGAGGCTCTCCCCTTTCGACTCAGCCAACCGCAGGCACACCTCTTTTGCATCAGTATATGTATATCCTGTTGTAGATGAGAATATTAACATCCTTATCAATCCCTCAGATATCACCTGGGATACATTCCGCAGCAGCGGCCCTGGTGGACAGAATGTGAACAAGGTGGAAACGGCTGTCAGGTTACGTCACGAACCCACCGGGATTATCATTGAATGCCAGGTAACACGCTCACAGTTGCAGAACAGGGAAAAAGCATTGCAGATGCTGAAATCACAGCTGTATGAGATCGAGTTACGCAAAAAGAAAGAAGCAATTGCCGAAATCGAAGGGAAAAAGAAGAAAATCGAGTGGGGCTCCCAGATACGCAGTTATGTGCTTCACCCCTATAAAATGGTGAAAGATCTCCGGACGGATTATGAAACTTCCAATGCCTTTGAAGTGCTGGATGGCGATCTGAACGATTTCATAAAGGCATTTCTTATGGAATTTGGAAGGGATTCTGATTAATTCTCCGGATTCAGCCACTGTTTACCAATGCTTTAAATCATGAAGCGGTTACAGAAGGACGATATCATCAGCATAGCCGTAATGGCTTTGCTGGCATTGCCAATTCTGTATCTCTCCTTCTTTGTTGAATTTGAAAGGGAAAGTGGTGATAATATCGTTCATTACTATTTTGCCCGGTATGCGCCCCTGGACCCCATACGGTACCTGGACCTATGGGCAAAACCTGTCTTTACCTTATTAGCCTCACCCTTTGCCCAGCTGGGTTTCCCGGGGATGAAGCTATTCAATGGGTTGGCAGGATGGTTTTCTGCCTTGCTGGTTCTTTTAGCAGCAAAAAAACTCAAACTTCAAAACCCCTGGCTGGCACCGGTATTTCTCTTCTTTGCCCCTACCTACTTCATTTTGCTTTTTTCCGGCTATACTGAACCCCTCTTTGGATTGTTCCTGGTACTTGCTTTCTACCTCTTACTTTCCAAAAAATACATCCCTGCAGCGATCGTCGTTTCATTCATGCCGTTCATACGAACCGAAGGTGTGATGTTCATTGTAATTGCTGCCGCATTTCTTGTTTGGGTAAGGGCCTGGAAATCCATACCGTTCCTGGTTGTAGGACCGCTTGTTTTCAGCCTTGCTGGTTGGATCGCAGGTAAAGATATCTTCTGGATCATTACTGAGATTCCTTATAAAGTACATAGCAATTATGGGAGTGGCACTCTTACTCATTATGCAGAACAATGGCTGCTCACAGTTGGGGTTCCACTGGCCATAAGTAGTGTTTCAGGCATTCTGCTCCTGTCGTTCCATCTCCTGGCCCGAAAGATCAAGGAATTTCCAAAAGAATATACTTTGTTGCTGGTATTATTCCTTGCTAATTTCCTGTTCCATACACTCACATGGTACCTGGGACTGTTTACAGCCTTCGGTTTGATCCGGATTATTATCCCATTGGCACCTTTAGGAGCACTATTCTCCTTATATGCCATGGGTTTTCTCAGCCAACAGAAACATATTGTTTTCAAACTACTAACGATCGCATTTTTAAGCTTTGTAATAATCTTCCCTTTTCTGCACAACCCGGCTTCTTTTAATTTCAAAAAGGATTTCTCACAAAAGCCTGAATTACTGATTATGAAAGAGATCAGCCAGAAAGTGAAACAAGATTACCCGGCTTACCATTTGTATTATTCTGAACCCTACTTCAGCCATGCAATGGGAATCAACCATTTCGACCTTAGCTTACATAATAATTTCTCTGAAATGCCGCTGGAACAGATTCAATCACCAGCACTGATCATTTGGGATATCTGGACTTCAGTAAGTTTTGCCCCTTATGTTCACGATTTTGAGCATAACCCAGACTTTAAGTTGATCCATTCCTACGTAAATCCTAAAGACAGCACAGAAGTACTCTTCAGATTGTATCTTAAAGAGTAGAGAAAGGCAACCGTTTCATCTTTCCGGCTCATATTATAAATCCCTTTAATCCTATAGAAATGATCACCATTTTTCACAATCCGAAATGTCGCAAATCCCGCGAAGGACTTGAATACCTTAAAAACAAAGGACTTGAATACCAGGTGATTGAATACCTGAAAACCCCATTCAGCAGGGAATATTTGAAGGAGGTACTGATGAAACTTAATGCCAGGCCTTTTGATATTGTGCGGACACAAGAGGATGTTTTCAAAGAAAAATTTCGGGGGAAATCCTTTACCGATGAAGAATGGATCACCATTCTGCTGGAAAATCCAAAACTGATTCAGCGCCCCATTGTGATGAAAGGCTACAAGGCTGTGCTTGGACAACCTGCCAATGTGATTGATAAAATTCTGTGATCCCGGAAAAGAAAAATCACTAACTTACGCTTGGTTAAGGATACAGCTGCCATTATCCGGAAGTGTCATTTTATCAAATTCTTAGGTCATGGCAGCAAACCGGTTATCCTGAGAAACAGCCATAAAAATTCAGCAATAAACTCAACATCATGAACACTCGAATTGAAAAAGACACCATGGGACCGGTGGAAGTACCGGCCGACAAATACTGGGGTGCCCAGACTGAACGTTCCAGGGGAAACTTCAAAGTAGGTCCTGAAGGCTCGATGCCGAAAGAGGTGATTCGGGCTTTTGCCATTCTAAAAAAGGCTGCTGCAATGACCAATATGGATTTAGGGGTTCTTTCTGCAGAAAAAAGTGAGTTGATTGGTAAGGTGTGCGATGAAATCCTCGAAGGAAAACTTGATGATCAGTTTCCGCTGGTGATCTGGCAGACAGGATCAGGAACTCAAAGCAATATGAATGTAAATGAAGTTGTCAGCAACAGGGCACATGTCCTGACCGGTGGAGTGCTGGGTGAAGGCAAGAGTCCGTTGCATCCCAATGACGATGTGAATAAATCACAAAGCAGCAATGATACCTTTCCCACCGCCATGAGCATTGCTGCCTATAAAATGGTGGTTGAAACAACCCTGCCCGGGGTTCAGCTCCTTCGCGATACCCTGGCAAAGAAATCGGCTGAGTTCGCACACCTGGTGAAAATCGGGAGGACCCATCTGATGGATGCAACACCCCTGACGCTGGGACAGGAATTCTCCGGTTATGTATCCCAGCTGGATCATGGAATCCGGGCGCTGAAAAACACACTCCCGCACCTTTCAGAACTTGCACTGGGGGGAACAGCAGTCGGGACCGGGATCAATGCCCCAAAAGGATATGCTGAACTGGTTGCAAAGAAAATTGCCGGGTTGAGCGGTTATCCTTTTGTGACTGCTGAGAATAAATTTGAATCACTTTCCGCTCATGATGCCATTGTTGAAGCTTCCGGGGCTTTAAAACGCCTGGCTGTGAGCCTTATGCATATAGCAAATAATATCCGCCTCCTGGCTTCCGGTCCACGCTGCGGCATAGGGGAACTTCACCTGCCAGAGAATGAGCCTGGATCCAGCATTATGCCCGGGAAAGTCAATCCAACCCAGAACGAATCCTTGTCGATGGTCTGTGCACAGGTGATTGGCTGCGATGCCGCAATTACCGTTGCCGGCACCCATGGCCACTTCCAGCTGAATGTGTTTAAGCCGGTCATGATCTACAACTTCCTCCAGGCTGCAAGACTCATCGGTGATGCATGCGTATCCTTCAATGATCATTGTGCCATCGGTATTGAAGCTATCGAAAGGAATATCGCCAACCACCTTGAAAACTCCCTCATGCTGGTAACTGCACTCAACACCCATATAGGGTATGAGAATGCTGCAAAAATCGCCAAGAAAGCCCATAAAGAAGGGACCACCCTCCGGGAAGCCGCATTGGAACTGGGATTGCTTACTGATGAACAATTCACCGAATGGGTGGATCCGAGGAAGATGATTTAAGATTGTCATATATAGTAGTACCCTAAGAATCCATCCGCCAATTGGCGGACAGAATCCAGGAGCCTGCCCGACTGACCAAAAAAGGCCTTTTTGGAAGATAAACTGGCCGGTCAGGCGGGCCAGATAGGAAAATTTTACAGTTCTTAAATGTCAATTGTCTTGGCCTGAAAGTAGGTTTGCAGAAAAAGTAAACTAAAATCAGAATATACAAGTCGCTGAGCCCTGTTAAGCTATCTTCACAAAAGTGAATTCAATTGAGCTGATTCTACGGTTAAATTGGAGGTTGCACAAAGTGAAATTAAGAATTCAATTGTCATGCTGAGCCTGACAGTTAAGTTAGTTTGCATCAAAAAGTGAAATTATTCCCTTTTTCAATTGTCATGCTGAGCCTGACGGTTAAGCTAATCTTCAACAAAAGTGAAATAACCTTTTAACCGTCAGAGTCGAAGCACGACAATTGAAATACTTTTCTTCTAACCCAATAAAAAAGCGTACTTTTGCGCGACAAATCAAAAATTCCATACCGGGATGTAGACAATTAAGTACATACGATCAAAAAACGGGGCTATTCCTATGATTCAGACCATTAAAATCGGCACCTTACGGTGGCATAATATCCAGAACCCTACCGATGAGGACCTGGACTTCCTGAAAGACAATTTCCACTTCCACCCCCTTGATATTGAAGACTGTAGAAGTGTAAACCAACGCCCTAAGATCGATATTTACGACGATTACTACTTTCTTATCCTCCACTTCCCTTCTTATGACCGCTGGAACCGCTTCCTTAAAACCAAGGAAGTAAAGGTATTCTGGGGCGAGGATTATGTGATCACCATCGGTAAACCCCATTGGGTAGTTACCAGTTTGTTCGATAGTGCCAAGGAACATAAGGATCCATACGAAATTCTGGAAGCCGGTACTTCCGATGCCTTACTTTACAAAATCCTTGAAAAGCTGATGCAGGAAACCTTATCCCTGATCAGCAAACTGGGAATTGAAGTAGAACTGATCAACCGGGACCTGTTCAATAAAAAGGCTGATAAAACCATCGAACGGATCTCCCTGACCCGAAGAAATATTATCCTGCTAAATACCATCTTCAAGCCTCAACTCAGGCTCTTCCAGAAATTTGAAAGCGGCGCCATTGAAGGGTTTGCCGAAAGCATGGAAGAATACTGGGGAAATATCCTCGACTACTACCAGAAAATGTGGGATATGATCGAAGATTATGAGGAATTAATTGAGGGCTTATCGAAAACCTTCGATTCGATGCAGACCAACCGCAGCAATGAGATTATGAAAACCCTCACCCTGATCTCATCAATCCTGCTCCCCCTCACCTTCCTGGCGAGCCTTTACGGTATGAATGTGGAATTACCTTTTGGCCGCTCTCACAGCTTTTTCTGGGTACTGATGGGCACCATGGTGCTGATCACCGGAGGATTTATCTTCCTTTTCAAGCGAAAAACTGGATGTAGGGAAGATGGTTTCTTCCTTTTAGGATTCTGTGATTAAGAGGCGGATTTGCTGCTGCAGCATGAATGGAGCAACCTGGGAAAGGAATCCAAGAATCCAAGAATCCAGAAGTCAGAATGTTTTTGCTTTATGGTTTAAGTAGATACGTTACTTCTTCTAACCTCTTCATTTACAAAGACATTCATCTTTATTTTACAGATTTCTCTCTTTTCTGCACATCGAAGTATTCTGGATTCTGTATTCTGGATTCTGTATTCTTTCCCCAAAGCTACATTTCATCATCATCACGCTGCCCCATGATCTCTTCCTGCTTCCTGATGGATTCCTTATGCACCAGTTGCAACATTTTCAACAGGAAATCCTTGCTTAGCCCCATCCTTTCCCCCATACCCAGGCGGTCATAAATGATCTCACTCCAGCGCCGGATCTGAAGAACAGTGATATTATTCTGCTTCTTGTACTGACCAATCTCCTCAACAATGGTCATCCGCTTTGAAAGGGTATCGATCAGTTCGGCATCGATTTTATCAATTTCATGTCGTAGCTCTTCAAGATGGGTCTCAAATTCCTGGTCTCCCTGAAACTGCCTCACCATTAAATTCTCCAGCATCAGTTGCAAGGCTTCGGGCGTGATTTGCTGCTCTGCATCGGTTAATGCTACTTCCGGGTGGACATGAGACTCAATCATCAGTCCTGACATCCCCAGGTCGAATGCTTTCTGTGAAATTCCCTGTAACAGGTCTCTTCGTCCACTAATATGGCTGGGGTCACAGATTATGGGTAACCCGGGGACCTGCCATTGCAAATCGATAGGGATCTCCCACATAGGGTGATTCCTGTAAATAGAATGTTTATAGTAATAAAATCCCCTGTGTATCGCTACAAGTTTAGTGATGCCCACTGAATTCAACCGTTCCAGCGCCCCCATCCATAATTTAACATCCGGGTTCAAAGGGTTTTTGACCATGACCGGGATATCCACCCCTTTGAGTGATTCAGCCAGCTCCTGCACAGAAAATGGATTCACAACCGTTCGGGCTCCAATCCATAAGATATCAATCCCATGTTTCAATGACTTCTCCACGTGGTCGGGACTGGCCACCTCCACCGTGGTAAGCAAGCCGGTTTCAGCTTTCACTTCCCGCATCCATTCAAGACCTTTGGTTCCTACGCCTTCAAACTTGGAAGGCCGGGTCCTGGGCTTCCAGATTCCTGCCCTGAATACCCTGACTTGCGGAATACGCGACAAAGCACGCGCCGTAGTGAGCAATTGCTCATGACTCTCAGCACTGCAGGGACCACTGATCACCAGCGGCAGGTGCGAAAAAGGCAACCAATCCTTTAAGGGTGTAATATCAAATTGCATCTTCTCTGACTAGACGGTAAAATTAGAACAATTCATGAAGTTTTTGATTGAAATTTGGACTTCTGACATAAATGGCCCTGCATTGAATTACCTTTATACAAACTAACAATTAATGAATAGTATAAAGTTGCAATAAAAATTGCAGCTTCCGGATTGGAATCTTTATGGTATGCCAAACTGGATAAAGAGTCAGTATTTTTTTTAACTTTGCCCTCCACGCAAAAATGAAGAACTGACAACTAATTAATTTTGAATACTTTATGTCATTGACCAAACGAACAAAAATAGCGGAAATTTTAAGGAATTATGCAAGTATTGGCATAGGTTCCTCACTTACCATTAAAGGATGGGTGAGAACGAAAAGAGGGAATAAGAATGTTGCATTTATTGCAGTCAATGACGGTTCCATTCAACATAGTATCCAGGTAGTGGCCGACCTGGCCGGGTTTGATGAAGAAACCATGAAGCTGATCACTACGGGTTCATGCCTTTCTGTTACCGGCACCCTGGTGGAATCACCGGGATCGGGCCAGTCTGTTGAGATTCATGCTACAAGTATTGAAGTATATGGCACAGCAGATGCCGAAACATATCCCCTGCAGAAAAAGGGGCATACCCTTGAATTCCTTAGGGAGATCGCACACCTTCGTCCAAGAACCAATACATTCGGAGCCATTTTCCGCATCAGGCATCATATGGCTTTTGCCATTCACAACTATTTCAACGACAGGGGCTTCTATTACCTGCATACACCCATCATTACCGGTTCAGATGCCGAAGGTGCCGGAGCCATGTTCAAAGTAACCACCCTCGATCTGGACCATCTGCCAAGAACAGAAAATGGTGAGATCAATTATGCTGAAGACTTCTTCGGAAAAAGCACCAATCTCACGGTATCCGGACAATTGGAAGGTGAACTGGGTGCTATGGCCCTTTCTGAAATCTATACCTTCGGACCTACTTTCAGGGCGGAAAACAGTAATACTCCCCGTCACCTGGCTGAATTCTGGATGATTGAACCGGAAATGGCTTTCTATGACATCATAGACAATATGGACCTGGCGGAAGATTTCCTGAAATACCTGATCCGCTATGCCCTGGAACATTGCATCGATGACCTGGAATTCCTCCAGAAAATGTATGATGCTGAACTGATCGAACGATTGAAGATGGTGGTGGACAACGATTTCACCCGCCTCAGCTATACAGAAGCTATTGATATATTGCTAGCATCCGGACAGAAGTTCGAATTCCCTGTAGGATGGGGAATCGACCTGCAGTCGGAGCATGAAAGATACCTGGTGGAGAAACACTTCAAAAAACCGGTGATTCTTACCAACTATCCTAAGAGTATCAAGGCTTTCTACATGAAACAGAATGATGACGGGAAAACGGTAAGGGCGATGGATGTGTTGTTCCCCAGGATTGGTGAAATCATTGGAGGTCACAACGCGAGGAAAATTATGACGTTCTTTACAACCGCATCAAGGAAATGGAGATTCCTGAAAAGGATATGTGGTGGTACCTTGAAACCCGGAAGTTCGGAACAGCTCCACACTCCGGATTTGGACTCGGTTTTGAAAGATTAATATTGTTTGTTACCGGAATGGCCAACATCCGCGATGTGATACCATTCCCCAGGACTCCAATGAATGCTGAATTTTAATAAAAACGAACCACTACTCGTTTACTACCCGCTACTCAAAGAAGGTGTTTGACTTACCTTTAAATAAAGTCAAGACTATAAATCGCTTATTGATATGTTAAACCAGCGACTTCAGCAGAAAATGCTGCAAAAGCTTTCCCCTCAGCAGATCTTGCTGATGAAGCTTCTGCAGATCCCGTCATTGGCGCTTGAGCAGAGAATTAAACAAGAGATCGAAGAAAACCCGGTACTTGAAATCTCTGATGAATTTGACGATGATAATGCTGAAGCCGGTGAAGAACCTGTTGATTCTGAGATTGACCAGACCAAGGAGACCGACGAAGATTATGATGTTGATATAAGCGATTATCTTGATGAAGATGATATTCCTGCCTATAAACTGGAAGCCGGAAACCAGTCACAGGATGATGAACATAAGGAAATCCCCTTTGTCTCCGGTACCACCTTCCATGAAATGCTGATTTCCCAGCTGGGAATGAAGAAACTCAACCCCACTTACGAAGCCATCGCACTGACCATCATCGGGAACCTTGATGATGCCGGTTACCTGCAAAGGGACCTCAATGCCATGGTTGATGATCTTGCCTTTACTCAGAATATTCATACTTCAAAAGAAGAAATCGAGAAAGTGCTTTCCATCGTCCAGGAGCTTGACCCACCGGGAGTTGCAGCCCGCAACCTCCAGGAATGCCTGCTGCTGCAGCTGAAACGTGAGCCCCGCACTCCTGCCGTCATTTTTGCTACCACCATTATGGACCGGTACTTCGAAGAATTTATCAAGAAACACTATGAGAAAATTCTGAAAAGAAGCCATGCCAAGGAAACCGACCTGAGAGATGCCATTCATGTGATCCTTCAGCTCAATCCTAAACCGGGTAACTCCATGAGCGACTCCTCCCGGGTGAATCACTACGTTGTTCCCGATTTCGTGATCACCAACAAGGATGGGGAACTTGAACTCACCCTGAACCAGCGGAATATGCCGGAACTAAGGCTGAACAAGACCTATATGGATATGTTGGAAGCCTACAACGAAAATCATGGCAAAAGAAATGTGAATGGTCAGCGGGATGCCGTTTTATTCATCAAACAGAAAATTGACTCCGCCAAATGGTTTATTGATGCGATCAAGCAAAGGCAGAACACTTTGTATGTGACCATGAAAACCATTTTGGAATACCAGTATGATTATTTCCTCGATGGTGATGAAACCATGCTCCGGCCTATGATCCTGAAAGATATTGCAGAAAAGGTTAACCTCGATATTTCTACCATCTCGCGCGTTGCGAACAGCAAATATGTGCAAACTCCTTTCGGTACTTTCCTGTTAAAGAGCTTTTTCTCCGAATCCATTCAAAATGAACAGGGAGAAGAGGTTTCCACCCGCGAAATCAAGAAGATCCTTTCCGATTGTATTGCTGCCGAGGACAAGAGCCGTCCGCTTACCGACGAAGAACTCACGGTAATCCTGAAACAAAAAGGATATCCTATTGCCAGGAGAACCATTGCCAAATACAGGGAACAACTGCTGATTCCGGTTGCCAGGCTCAGGAAAACCGTATAAGCAGAGTCCCTGATGGAATCCCGCCTTGCTTCATTCCTTTCTTACATCCTGCACCCTTTGCTGGTTCCGACCTATTGCATGCTGGTCCTGCTGAACCTTCCGCTATTTCTTTCCTTTACCCTTTCATTGGAAGCCAAAGCCTGGTTGATCTCCCTGGTTTTTGCCTTTACATTCATCGCACCTGTAGCCATTATCCTCACCCTTTATTTCTTCAGGATGGTGGATTCCATTGAACTGGAGAAACCCTCCCAGCGGACGCTTCCACTGATCTTTACTTCACTGTCGTATATGGGACTGCTTTACATCCTCCGTTCGACCTCTTTACCTGATTATCTTCTATATATGATCTATGGTGCCCTGTTCACCTTGCTGGCCGGGATGCTGATCAATCTATTCTATAAAATCAGTCTGCACACCCTTGCCTGGGGGGCTGCAGTGGCCTCTTTTGCAGGATTAGCAATGAAGATGGGAGTTGAACTTCTGCCCGTTATCATACCCGGGCTGTTACTTTCCGGAATCACAGGCTTTGCAAGGTTAAAATTAAACGCCCACAATCCACCCCAGGTTTATCTCGGGTTTATTGTAGGCGTTATCATCATTTCCCTGATAACTTTTACCCTATAATCAGAAGGGCTTTAAAGTGATCCCTACTGAAATAGGGTAGATCTGAGGACCCATATCTTTTTCAAAGACGGATGGGATTTGGTAATAGGCTGTAAGTCCGAACCATTTATACCCGAAGGTGGCAAATGGGCCATAATGCATATTTTCGATATTGGGTAAACCGATGGATTTTTCCTTCACTGTTAATCCATTTCCTGTGAGGGAGGTTCCTTTATACTTTGAATGGTCGTTGATGCTCCAGCCTACCTTGAATCCAAGGGTAGCATGAAGCTTATTTGATGATTTATACTGGAATCCGAAGGGTATATCCACATATGTGATGGAGAGTTTTGAGCTCTTTAAGGTGATTTCACTGCTTCCTACTTTCGCAGGGACATTATAAAAATAGGATTTCTGATTGGCATCCAGCCCGATGAGCGCCTTATGGTAGAAGTTATGTGCACTCAATCCTGTACCGACAAAGAAGAACATATGGCCTTTGCGGTCCATGGGGAAGTTATAGGTAAGATATACATCCACGCCCTGGTTGATTTTCCTGGGGCTGATGGAATCCGGTACTCCCATCCAGAAGTCATTGAACAGTGTGGTACTCAGGCTGAAACGCTTACGGATGGATTCGGCAGATGGTTTTTGTGCAAAAGTGCTGAGGGCAATGATAGCCAGCATCATAAAGATGAAAACTCTTTTCATATAAATGGATTTGGAGCAAAGATACTAGAAAATAACGTGGAGGTGGTGTGGGGATTGTTTTGTTGGGAAGATTTAAGATTGGGTACAGTGCTGGTGCTGAGTGCTGGGTGCTGGGTGCTGGGTGCCCCAAAGGGGAGCCTTTGGCTTGGATTGTGGATTGATAGGTGTGAAGTAAACTTTTCATTTTTCACCTGCCCGACTGACAGAATAATCCTAATTTATGCACAATTCCCTCGGTCAGGCGGGTTTTTCATTTTGCATTTTGCATTTTGCATTTTGCCTTGGGAATCTTCGGGTTTGGGCGCTGGCTGTCTTGATGGAACGCGGATCATCTAACGCGGATTTACGCGAATAGATTTGTGTTTATTTGTGGGTCATTTGTGTTATTTGTGGCTTTTAATTGCAATAAAGCACTTACCTCCCAAATATGCACGAACTGACATCCGCGTAAATCAGCGCAGCACTCAGCACCCGGCACCCGGCACTTTGAACCAATGGCTCCCCATGGGTCCTGATCTCCATTACCTATAACAAGAAAGAAAAAAACCGCTCTTGAGATTTTGTGGAAAAATTGTACATTTGCAGCCTAAATGGCAACCGATACTTCGGTAAAGGTTTCCCGGGCCTATAGCTCAGTTGGTTAGAGCACCTGACTCATAATCAGGTGGTCCCTGGTTCAAGCCCAGGTGGGCCCACAAGAATTGACAAGGGTTTCAGAAGGTTGACTTTTTGAAACCCTTTTTTATTTGCATACAATTTGCATACATTTTTCGAATTATTCTAGGATCAACTTACTACTAGTTTAGATAAACGATAGACTGTAATCCCCTACGTATGCCAAGAGATGAAACTTAATGAATGCTTTGATATTAGCCACCTTTTCCTACGGATTAATTAGGCAGATTTTAATGTTTGCTTATTATTGATAAACTCAATTGGTAGCTTTTTTCCTCAACTGTCATCGGTGTGAAAGTTGTTAAAATGATCAATAAATTCTACGATTTTTCTAACCGGATTAATATTGTCTAAGATATTCATATCAGGTACAGCTTATCTGAATGATAGATTAAACTGTTCAACATAGATGCTCTGGGTAGATTTGCCTTTCTGAATGCTAAAATGTTAATGCACGAGTACACCTTAGGTAAATTGAAAGGATTTGATCTTGATGTAGTAAAATCTGAACATGATTTAGAAAGAGAACAACCTATAAGAGGAATTAGAGTACGTGCCAAATTTATAGGTGTAGGTGTTAACACTGCACAGAAACTCAAAAATGAAGGGATCATCTCTTTTTTAAAAAAATGGTAGAATTGCACTGTTTGACAGGGATCAAGGTTAAAAAAGCGATATCAGAGTTTAATATATTGAAACAAGGTAATCATTAATCCATCATAAGGGAGTTTTCTAAAGAAATCAATCATAATACTAATCTGGCTTTGAGATCTAAATCCATTAATCTGCTCTGTAATGCTTGAAACTTGCTAAAAGTTTGTTTGTCACAAAGCCTTGCTCAGAAAGTGTAACCATTCCAAATTTTTCTCAAATAAGTTATTCACCTTGTAAACAACTTTCTGAAAAATTATCTATATTTGGTTTGGCTGTTCTGTTTAAAAGTAACAGAAAATCTTCTATAATATATATAATATTCTTAAGTGAATTGGGTACTTAAAAACCAAATTGAATAAGTTTAAACCTAGCATCTTGCTCTCATGCTATCAACTACATTTCTTTCTAGTATATTCGATATGTTATGTGGAATATTAATAGTACAGCAATTAATAGAAAAATCAAAAATTATAGCGCCAATACACCTCATATGAAACGGCTATACTCTCAAACTTCCACTCACAGTTGAGCATATAAACTAGTTGGGTACAATTCGAAGAAAAATAAAAAAATGGAGAAGATCATTACATTGATACTATTTATTTCACTTATATCTCAAGCTGGATATACTCAAAAAGAAGTAGGAGAAAGATCAATAAGATCTTGTTATGATACTTTATCAAGCTTTCCAGAGATAGGAACAAACTTTAATAAGCATCAGTTTGATAATTGGGAATACCAATTAGTAAATAGTTCTGATATCTTGCCGTCAAAGTGTTTTGTTTATGAAAAAGTAAATTTTGAAATAGCTATTTCAACCAATAATATTGTCGAATATATCGGAACTACTGATCCTACTTTTAAAACTAAAGATAGCATTTCTATCAATAATACCTTAAATGATTTGATAACGAGATACAGGCTACACTCTACCAGGCTTTTAGCTTGTGCTTCTTGGCAAAAGAATTACTAAATTCCTAGTCAGTGCTTCTAAGGAAGTTGAGTAAATAAAAAGTTTGCAGCGTGTAGCC
>JADJGZ010000021.1 GCA_016707785.1 Bacteroidales bacterium
ACCGGGATAAACAATGAAGCATATCCTACCAATTCATCCATTTTCGAACCATCAAACAATTCAGCAAACGGGAACTTCTCCATCATATAGACAGTATATCCTCTCACATAAGCGATGATCACCAATCCTGAACCTGCAATCAAAAGCGACCATTCCAGCAGTGCAAGGTTAAAAATCCTAGTTTTATTCGCCATGATCAATAAAACAGCCAACAGGATCATCATCAATGAGTTGATTACAGGCCCCAGCACTGGCCCGACCCATGTCAGTGGAATCAGGAAAAGGATATCCCATGTCATAAGCGAATCGGGCCAGTTAACCAGCCATTTCAGGAAAATGTAATAGAAAATATCCCAGATTGCGAAAGCATAGATAAACCAGGCAAAACGCGTAGTTCCATTTTTCCCCGCGATAATTCCAACAGTCAGCAGCATCACCAGGGTGGCAAGTTCCCGCAGCAACTCCGTGGAAATGATATGAGGAGCCATCGCCTTCACCGGGAAAACAAAACCTTCCGGATAATACAATTCCCTGAGGTAGATAACAACGATAGTCTCAAGCAACCCCATCGCTATGGCAAAAAGGGTTACGGCTATCCAGGGTTCTCGTTTTTGTAACATACGCATCAAATTATGTGGCTAAAATCTCAAATTCATCTCAATTATTCAGAAACAAGAAGCTTTATCCACGAATTTCACGAATCTTTATATCGGTTGAATTAACAGGTTGCTCAGAACATATTTTGTTTATAATTTTAATTATTCCCGGTTCTCCAGGAATCTCTTTGCCTGCCAGTCTCTGAGGCTGTATGATTGCCATTCTTTTGATGCAAGTGTTTTCTGATAGCTTTCTGACATTTTCCTTAGTTCCTCATCAATATAGCTGGCAACATTGGGATCAGCCTGTCGTATTCTTTCTTTATTCAAATTAAGCAATTTGATATTGTCCTGCGGCATTTGTAATAAATACCATCCATCCACCTTGGGTGCTGTGGGACGCAGATTGTAATGAATAATTAAGGTGTCCCAGTCTATCACACTCAGAATCAGGAAAAGTGCATAAAAACTCCAGGCATTTGCTTTCACAAGGTACCATCCCGATTTCCGTTTCCTGATTTTTGTCATCAGCAATACTAATCCGGTCATTATTAGTAACAGGAAAAAAATGATACCTATTCTTTTATATGTTAGTCCATACTGACTAATATAGAACCAGTTTTTCCATGCTACATTCAACCCCAATACCAGGTTTTGAAAAATCCAGACTATAGCGCCCTTTACCAGCCACTGATTACGGGAATAGAAATTCAGATTCCGCCTGAAGAGCACCATCATCACAATAATCGACAGTATAATGCTGAAGATCAGTAGGAAAGTTCCATCATGCAGGTTCCCTGACATCCGGGCAGCAGAAATTGTATGGTAATCTTTGCCCATTTCAAGGACTTCTGTAACGTTCACCACCAGCAATAGCAGATTCAACATCACCAGCAGGATAATGCCTACTCTGTATTCATCTTTTAACGCCATATTCCGTTGGGAAAAGGGTAGGGTATATCTGCTCTTCTGCCTGGTTCGGATCAGATGATCATTTTTGTGGATCTCTCTTTTTGACCAGTCCACCCACTTGCTTTGGTATAAGCCGCCAATTATAAGGAGTGAGGTGAATATGATAAAGAAAACATGCTCAAGGGTCAGGTATTGTTCAAGCCAGGCGAGGAATTGCCTGAAATACTCATCCAACTGAAGGAAATATTCATTGAACCGAAGATTGGCAAAGCGAAAGATGGTAGTGAAAAGAATCAGGAGCAGAATCGGGATGACAAATAGTTTCACTGCTTTCAATAACCAGGGTAAGCGGTTCCTGATTCTCAAAATATCAGATACTTCCGATAACATTGCGAAAGGCGCAGAAAAAAGTTAAGACCTGATTGCATTACCGCCGATAACAAGGATTTCAGTTCCGGTTTGAAGCTGAATCCAAGGAAGGCGAGAAAACTACCCATATATGCCAGTACGGATATGGGAGAAGTATAAAGTGCAACACCTATTCCTGCTATTCCCCAGCCCAGCAGACTGATTATTAGCTGCGCACTTTTTATTTCAGGCTTCCTGCTTACATAGATAAGGATGATAAGGATAGGCACAAAAAGAAGCGTATTCAGTCCCGGTGACTGATTATAAAACAGGAAATCGAAAATGATGATCCCTGCGAGAAGTGATAAAAGTCTTAACCATTGAGTTTTCATAGAAATAGTTTTAAAAGAACTTTGAAAGACAAAGTGAATTAACCAAAAAAAAGTGTTTGATTTTGTATATAGATGTCAATTTGGAGGGATTAAGGATGTCATGAATTATAACTCTGTTTTAAGCATTTGTTCAAGTCCGTCGATATGTTTTTTAAAAGCTTCCCGGCCTGCAACAGTTGCGAAGAAGGTCGTATTAGGTTTTCTTCCGATAAATTGTTTCTGTACCCTAATAAATTCAAGTTGTTCGAGTGCTGAGAGGTGGCTGGCCAGGTTTCCGTCGGTCAATTCCAGGGTATCTTTGAGTGTATTGAAATCCATCTTCTCATTCACCATCAGCAATGCCATGATCCCCAGACGGATGCGGCTGTCGAATGCTTTATTGAGTTGGCGGATTGGGTTGGTCATTGTGGATTTTAGATGTCGGATGTCGGATGTCGGATGTCGGATGTCGGATGTTGGATGTTGGATGTTGATGTCGGATGTTGGATGTCTGATGTCGGATGTTGAATGTCTGATTTTTGATGTCGGATTTGGATGTCGGATTTTGATGTCGGATGTTGAATGTGATTTGATTTTGGTATGTCTGATGTCGGATGGTCGGAATTCATTTTCAGATTCTTGGATTGTTCCTTGAAATTGTCGAATTGTCGGATTTCAAATTTTGAGCCGCAGGCTGGTGGATGGTAAATTTTCAGTTTTTCAAATCTTTCCATTTTCAATTTCACATCCTCATCATCTTCCAGCCTCATCCCTCACATCCTCAAATTGTCAAATTTTCAAATTTTCAAATTAACTTCATGTTTCCTGTAAACGTAAACTCCAAAAACAACATTCATCACCCCAAATCCCAGTCCCCAGAAGATCAGGCTATATTTCCAGAGGAAGAAAGCGATGAGTCCGAGAAGGAGGTTTACAATTCCCAGCCAGAAGAGTTCATTCAGGCTATACCGGCTGGCACTGATGAGAGCAAGTCCGTAGAATACCAGAGTGAGAGCGATGGCTGTTGGGAAGAGTATGGGTCCGCTGCCACTAAAGTAGGGGAGAAGTAATATCCCGCCACTTGCCATTGGGATCGACCAGAATAGCAGTACTCTTTTAAATATAGGAGTCCATAGCTTTTCTTTATGTTTTTGGGCGTTTCGTTTTGTTAATACAAAGGCCATGATCAGCGAGACCAATAGTATAACGGTTCCATCCATCATTAAAAATGGAACAGTTTGGTAGTTTACGAAAAGGAAAGGTTCGAAGAGGCTATAGCCGAAATAGAGGTAAAAAATTGCAAGTCCGGCTAAAGCTGCCAGTCCTGAACTAATTCCGGCCAGTCCGCTTAACGACTGAAACCTGGCTGAATGGTCCATCAGGTTACGGATGTCGGCTAAGGTTTGTTTGTAATCTTCCTTCGGTTCCATACAGGATATTTAAAGTACTTTGAGATGCAAAGTTAATGTTTTTATTCTTTCCACCTACTTAAAAGTGGTTTTTTTTTTAAAGTCCCATACGCCTAGCGGACCAAGTCTCAAGTCTCAATCGCCAGCTGGCGGACCAACCAAGTCCCAAGTCTTTTCTCGAATGAGCGCAGAAGTTGAATCTATCCTGGCTAGATCTCCAGGTCCACCCTCTGGCTCCGCTCAGGGAGACACTAAAATTTGCTGTTTCTTAGCTCCTCATCTCCAACTCCCCAAGCCAATGCTCCCCTTCGGGGCATCCCCACATCCCCAAATCTCCACCTCTCCTCATCTCCAAGCCAGCCCCCCTGGCATCCCTCCTCTCATCCCCTTCATCTCCACATCCCCAAATCTCCGCCTCTCCTCATCTCCACCTCTCTTCATCTCTAAGCCAAAGGCTCCCCTTCGGGCACAATCCGCAATCCACAATCCGCAATCCGCAATTAGATATTCACCATTAGACATTAGACATTATACATCCGAAATTATACATTAGACATTATACATCCGCCATTAGACATTAGACATTAAAATATTCTCTTTCATTTTTTGTATAATAGAAAAAAGGTTTTACCTTTGCACCCCTTTTAAGACAAAAAGGAAAATTTGATTAACAGACTATTACAATTCACATGAATACACTAAGTTACAGGACGCTGACCCCGAAAGCTGACCAGATCACAAAAGAATGGTTGCTGGTGGATGCTGAGAACGAAGTCGTAGGTCGCCTTGCTACCAAGGTTGCCAGCTTACTCCGTGGCAAGTACAAAACCAATTATACTCCGCATATGGATTGTGGCGATAACGTCATTATCATCAATGCTGAGAAGGTTCGTTTTACTGGTGCCAAGATGGATGATAAGGAATATATCCATTATTCAGGATATCCCGGAGGTCAGAAAAAGGCTACCCCAAGGGAAGTTCTGCGTAAGAAACCTGAATATATTGTGGAAGAAGCCATTCGTGGAATGCTCCCCAAAAACCGCTTAGGTGCAGAATTATTCCGCAACCTGCGCGTATTCGTTGGAAGCGAACACGATCACGGAGCTCAGAAACCAAGATTGATTAACATTAACGAAATCAAATAAATCACATGGAGAATACGAATGCTGTTGGCCGTCGTAAGACTGCAATCGCAAGGGTCTATCTAAAGGAAGGTACCGGTACCATTACCGTTAACGGACGCGACTATAAAGAATATTTCCCGGTGGCTATCCTGCAGGCAACTGTAGAACAGCCTTTCCATATCACCAATACATTTGGCAAATACGATGTTACTGTCAATATGGACGGTGGTGGAGTTAAAGGACAGGCTGAAGCCCTTCGTTTGGGTATCTCCCGCATCCTTTGCGAAATTGATCCTGAAATGCGCCCCCCTCTTAAGGCTAAAGGATTACTTCGTCGCGACCCACGTATGGTGGAACGTAAGAAATTCGGTCAGAAGAAAGCCCGTAAGCGCTTCCAGTTCAGCAAGCGTTAAAATGTGCGTGAAGGTAGTTTAGCATCTAAATTGCCAGGACTCCTCCTAAGGCGGACTACCTGGCAATTGTTTAATTAACGGAAAGTAAACTAAAACAGGAATAATTAAAATGGCAAGAACAACTTTTGAAGAATTACTCGATGCAGGTGCACATTTCGGTCACCTCCGCCGTAAATGGAATCCCAACATGGCTCCTTATATTTTTATGGAGCGTAACGGAATCCACATCATCGACCTCTATAAAACCGTCGCAAAAATTGACGAAGCAGCCTCTGCCCTTAAGCAGATCTCTAAATCAGGTAAAAAGGTGCTTTTCGTTGCCACCAAGAAACAGGCTAAAGCTCTTGTTTCGGAACTGGTAAAGCCGGTAAATATGCCTTACGTTACTGAACGCTGGCCCGGTGGAATGCTTACCAACTTCGCTACCATCCGTAAAGCCGTCAAGAAAATGGCTTCCCTGGATAAACTGATGACAAGCCCCAGTTTTACCAATATTTCAAAACGTGAACGTCTGCAGATTACCCGCGAACGTGCTAAACTTGAAAAGAACCTGGGTTCAATCGCCGACCTGAATAAGCTGCCTGCAGCCATTTTCGTTGTCGATATCATGAAAGAACATATTGCAATTGCAGAAGCCCGCAAACTTAACATCCCTACTTTCGCAATCGTTGATACCAACAGTGACCCGAATCTCGTGGATTTCCCTATTCCAGCCAACGACGATGCTTCAAAATCCATCGCACTGGTTGTAAGGAAAGTAGTTGAAGCCATCGAAGAAGGTTTATCAGAACGTAAACTCGACCGCGAAAAGAGAAGCGATGACGATCACGAAGAGTTTGATGAAAACGGTGTTCGTATCGGTATTGATGATCTGGATGAAGAAGAAACTGCAGCTGAACGCGAAATTGCCCGTAAGAAACGCCTTGCAGAAGGTGAAGAATCCAGTGACGAACGTTCAAAACGTCCCCGCAAAGTGGTAGCCCGCAAACCAGGCCCAAGTAGCGCTCCCAGGAAACCAAGACCATAATCTCTTTTTTGGGTTACTTTCTGATCACACTTTTGAGTATAAGGGGTTTAAGCCCGGCGCGTATTAAGTGGATCAGATTCTCTTAAGCTTTTAACACAAAGTTTTCGATAGAACAATAATATGATAATATGCAGATATGCCTTAAATGGTATATTGCATAAGTTATAACAATAAGAAATAAAACAAATGGCTAATATTACAGCTTCAGAAGTAAACAAACTCCGTCAGCAGACCGGTGCCGGTATGATGGATTGTAAAAATGCCCTCGTAGAAGCCGATGGCGATATTGAAAAAGCAATTGATATCCTTCGCAAAAAAGGTCAGAAATTAGCACTGAAACGTGCCGATCGTGATGCCAACCAGGGTATTGTGATTGCCAGGACCAGTGACGATAAGAAATTTGGTGCTATCATCATGCTGAACTGCGAAACTGATTTCGTGGCCAAGAATGAAGAATTCATTGAATTTGCTAAACGTGTACTTGATCTTTCTATTGAAGTTAAATGTAGTTCACTTGAGGCTCTGAAAGCTCTTACCCTCGATGGACGCAGCATTAGTGAGAGTGTTACTGATCTTACCGGAAAAACCGGCGAGAAGATGGAACTTGCTCATTACGAATGTATCGAAGCTCCCCGCGTTGTTGCTTATAACCATTTTGGAAATAAGCTTGCTACCATTCTTGGTTTCAACATGGACAATGTAGCTGAATTAGATGAGGTTGGAAAGTTTGTCGCTATGCAGGTTGCTGCAATGAACCCTGTTGCCCTTGATAAGGACGATGTGGCTAAGGATTTGATCGAAAGAGAAATGGAAATCGGTAAGGACCAGGCTCGTGCTGAAGGTAAACCAGAAGAAATGGTTGAAAAGATTGCCATGGGCAAACTCAATAAGTTCTACAAAGAAAGCACCCTGTTAAACCAGGAATTTATCAATGATAATAAGCTTTCAATCCGTGATTATATCACTAAGGCCAATAAGGATCTAACGGTAACTAAATTCTACCGTCTGCAGTTGGGCGCATAAGCCTGGCTTCTGAAAAGAAAAAATCCTGTCATTGCTGACAGGATTTTTTTTTGTTACCCATTGATGAATGATGGGTCTTGGTGGTTGGTTTACACCAGTTAAGATCCCAATGCTTGTTTGATCAGATCTGCAACGGTCTTGTTATCGGCCTTTCCGGCCAGTTCCTTGCCTGCTATTCCCATTACCTTGCCCATATCTTTTATGCTTTGAGCTCCGGTAGTTACGATGATCCGCTGGATGACAGCTTTCAACTCATCTTCACTCATTTGTTCAGGAAGGTACTTTTCGATGATAGAGGCCTGGAAAATTTCAACTTCTGCCAGTTCAGGACGCTGCTGGGCTTTATAAACCTCAGCACTTTCCCTGCGTTGTTTTACCAGTTTCTGTAAAAGTTTGAGTTCAACTTCACCGGGAATCTCGCCACTGCTGACATCTTTGCCTGTTTTTTCAAGGAGGAGAGCGGCTTTGATGGCACGCAAGGCTTCAAGTTTGGCTTTGTCTTTATTGAGCATTGCCTGCTTGATATCTTCGTTGATGAGAATTTCCAGTTCCATTTTCTGAGACTTTTATAAAGAAATGGCCAGGTAAAGCCAGTTTAGTTTAATCGACATTATCAGTAAAGAAGGGATTGCCCTCTTTTAGAATGGTTCTTGAAGCATTTTCAGTGTTCAAAGTATACCTCGAGATATTGGTATCATCGGTATTATTCGTATCCTGAAGTTCCACATTCCTGCGCATGTAAGCCGGTTGTTTTTCCATTTCTTCAATGGAGCCTGTATTCTTCGACTTCATGAAACTCAGGTCTTTCAGCTTGCTAACCCTGTCAAGGCGCTGTGATTCAGGTTCCCTTTGATTTGGGAATACCAATGGTTTATGCGTGCTTACAGGAGCCTGGGGAGTGGGAGGGGTTTCAATGCGCGGACGGCTGATTATCTCGAATTCAGGTTCATTTTTGATAACAGGACGAATTTCAAGAGGTTCCGGGGAAACTGGAGTTCTGTCTATAACAGGTTCTTCCTTCACGATAGCTTTTGGAGCCTGTTCGAACAGGGTAAGAGGAGTATCAATATTTATTTCCGGTACAATCTGAATAGGTTCTTCAACCCGGGCAACGGGTGCATGAATACTCTTATCAATAAGTGTAACCTCATTTACAGGTTCGGGTCGGCTGGTGAGAAAGGAAGGCAGTTGAAAGCTGTTCTGGGTCTCCTCATCCATTTTATGAACAATACGGTTTTTTTTATCAAACCCAGTGGCAATCAATGTAATGGCTATCTCATCGTCGAGCGATTCATCGATGCCATCACCCCAGAATACATTCGCGGTTTCGCCTGCCTGTGATGTAATATAGGCAGTAATCTCATTCAATTCTTCAAGAGAGATTTCATTCTTTCCGGAAGTGATATAAAGCAGGACATGGTCAGCACCTTTGATATCAGTATCATCAAGCAAAGGAGATGTAAGTGCGTGTTGAACGGCTTCCATGGCACGGTCGGGGCCACTGGCAATGCCTGCACCCATAATCGCTTTCCCACTGCTGCTCATCACTGTCTTAACATCTTCAAAGTCCACATTGATGCGGCCTGTAACAGTAATGATTTCAGCAATACCTTTGGCTGCAATAGTCAGGACATCATCAGCCTTGCCAAATGCCTGGCTTAACTTGAGGTCACCTTGCAGATCGAGAAGTTTATCATTGCAGATAACCAGTATGGTATCTACATATTTCTTGAGTTCTTCAATACCAACTTCAGCTTGTTGTAGTCGTTTCCTGCCTTCGAAATTGAAAGGTTTGGTTACGATGCCTACTGTGAGGATACCAAGTTCACGGGCAATTCGTGCAATTACAGGGGCAGCACCGGTCCCGGTTCCACCACCCATTCCGGCAGTAATGAACAACATAGAGGTATTATGCTCCAGTATGCCACGAATATCAGATTCCCTTTGCAGGGCAGAATCGCGTCCAACAGAAGGTATTGAGCCGGCCCCGAGACCGGTAGCTCCGAGTGATATCTTATTGGGAACAGGACTCAACGACAATGATTGAACATCGGTATTGCAGATGTAGAAATCAACGCCTTTAATTCCTTGCTTGAACATATGTGTTACAGCATTGCTACCGCCGCCACCAACACCTATGACCTTGATGATTGAAGCCTGTTCCTTTGGCAGGTCGAATTTCAGCATTTCTAACATTTTTCTCCTCCTAAAATTAGATGATTATTAATCCTGTATTGTTTACTATCCTTGAATATTTACTAACAAAATGATTGTTAATTATTAACTGCATTTTATTGAGATTTTTCGTCAATTGGTAATTTCAATTTTAAGCAGTTTTTTTCTTTGCCAGTCTTGATTGTATTATTGATTTGTCGGTGTATTGCACGTGTTTGATGCATTTCCTCACAAACCTTAACTTATACCTTCTTCAAAGAACTTATTGAACCAGTCCACTATACCTTTTCCGGCTCCAGATTTTTTGGCTGTTTTCTTTGGTTTTTCTTTGTCTGGTTCTTGAATTTCTACTTCCTGTGGTAAGGATTTAGTCTGTTCGAAACGATCCAATCCTAACATTACCAATCCTATACCTGTTGCATACATAGGACTTGTGATCTCTTCAGGCACAGTACTTGCCAGGTGTTCGCTGGGATATCCAATCCTGGTATCCATTGCGGTCATGAATTGAGTCAGCTGTTCAATATGTTTCAGCATGGCTCCACCACCGGTGAGTACGATTCCACCAATAAGCCTTCTTTCAAGTCCGGTAGATTTAATCTCCTGGTAGACATATTCAATGATTTCTTCCATTCGGGCCTGTATAATGCTGGCCAGGTTTTTCAGGGTAATTTCTTTTGGTGGCCTGCCTCTCAGTCCGGGTATAGCAACAACTTCTTCATTCTTGTTTTCACGTGCCAGGGCAGAACCAAATTTTACCTTCAGGTCTTCAGCATGTTTCTTGATGATGCTACATCCTGTCTTGATGTCTTCTGTAATGATATCTCCTCCGAAAGGTATTACAGCGGTATGCCGGATAATTCCATCAAGGTATATGGCAAGGTCTGTGGTGCCTCCGCCAATATCAACCAGCACAACACCGGCTTCCTTTTCTTCGTCACTAAGAACCGATTCTGATGATGCCAGGGGCTCAAGTATCATGTTTTCTACATTATACCCTGCCTTCTGAACGCACTTCAGGATATTCATCGCTGCCGAGGTCTGCCCGGTGATAATATGAAAATTAGCCTCTATCTGATGGCCCATCTGTCCTTTTGGCTCTTTTACACCGGATTCTCCATCAATGGTATATTCCTGCGGAATCACGTCAATGATTTTTTCTCCGGGATTCATAGCCAGGTTATACATACTTGATGTCAGGTAATCCAGGTCATCCTGGCTGATCTCAATATCCGGATTCCTGCGGATCATATTGCCACGATGCTGCAAACTGCGGATATGTTGTCCTGCTATTCCGACATTTACCGTGCGGATATTCACTCCTGACCTGGATTCGGCTTCCTTTACAGCAGCCTGTATCGACTGCACAGTATTTTCAATATTGGTGATTACACCCCTGCGCACCCCAATAGATTCACTGCGTCCATATCCGAGGACCTCGATCTTTCCAAGGTCATTCTTACGGCCTACAATGGCTGCTATTTTGGTTGTTCCTATGTCGAGCCCGACAATGATTTCCGATTCCATGATAATTTATTTAGTACAGACAACTTGATTCTTATAGGTGAGGTTGATCACCTTGTATTTTTGCCAACCCGTCCTGGATAAGCCGTGTTTATAAAATATTTTCAGGTTCTCAAACTTTTGACGGGCATCAGAAGTATCCCCAAATTCAACCGAATGTGAACCTGCTTTGGTAGCCATTCGGATGGTTCCGTCCGGTTTGATGTATATCTGCTCAATGAGCGCATTCAGGACACTGTCAGTCTCCAGCATCTCTGCTATCATGTGAATGTCGGCCAGAGATTTTGCATTTGGGATAGCAGTGGTTTTACCATCTTTCTTTGTAAAAATGGACTTTCCCGTTTTAATTGGAATATTGAATTCTCCATTGGCAACAACCACGCGTGAAGGATAAAAAGGATTTGCCGGGATCAGTTTGCCATTCACATCCAGGTAAAAACTGGTACCCATTGAATTGATCAGGCGTACCAGGGGTCGACAGGGTGTAACTTCTACTACTATCTTGCCTTCAATTGTGGTATGAGCATCCACGTAGTCAATGCTTGGGTTCTTACCCAGGAATTCAATGATTTTTTCAATTTCAATATCAAGTAAGAGTTGCTTCTCAAATTTTCCAAAGCGATCATTAAGCTGTTTCTTCAAATCAAAGGCTGTGAAAAGGGGGTCGGGACCGGCATCTCGAAGTTTAACCTCCAGGCCGGAACACGCTTTAACCTCATGGTTCCTGTTCGAAAAGCCCATCAATACAACAGCTCCGGCTGCCAGGCCGAGCCATAATACCAGGAGGAGAATCTGCAGGAATATTTTCATTTTCTTATGATAATTTTAAGGTCAGGTATCGTTCGATGGGTGCAGCCAGAGTATCAATATCGCCTGCACCTAAGGTCATTAGTACTTCTAAATTGTTCACATCCAGGCGTTCCGGAAAATCCTGCAAGCTGGCAAGGATACATTTGTCACCTTGGATTTTTGATTGCAGCATTTCAGAGTTTATTCCGGGTATAGGCATTTCCCTGGCAGGATAGATTGGTAAAAGGATGATTTCATCCAATAACTCCAGGGACTTTGCAAAGTCATCAGCGAAGTCACGTGTTCGGCTAAAAAGATGCGGTTGAAAAATACCGGTAATCTTTTTCCCCGGGAAAAGCTTTCGTGCCGCGGTGATACTGGCTGTTAGTTCAGCCGGGTGATGGGCATAGTCATCAATATACACTTTGTTCTTTCCCCTGAATCGAATATCGAATCTTCTTCTAACTCCCTGGAAAGATTCAAGCGCTGGCCTGATGTCATCTTCATCAGCTCCGCAAAGCCATACTGCTGCCAATGCTGCAACGGCATTTTCAACATTATATAATCCGGGAAGCCCGAGTACTAAATCTTTCCAAACACCTCCGGGGAAGTGGAAGTCAAAATGATAGAGACCTTCCCTTAGTTCCAGATGGGTAGCCTTGAAATCACCGGAGCCTTCCATGCTGTAGTGATATAGTGTGCACTCTTCCTGGAGTTTAAGAGGAAGTTCCAGGCCTGATTTGAGGATCAGGGTTCCACCTGGCATAATATTGCCTGTAAACTCAGTGAAAGTGCTCAGCATTTTGGAGTGGTCACCATATATATCCAGGTGGTCAGCATCAATACTGGTGATCACTGCAATGAATGGGAAAAGCTGTAGGAATGACCGGTCAAATTCATCAGCTTCAGCTACCAGGAAGGGTGATTCATCGGACAGTAAAAGATTGCTTTCATAATTCTTGCTGATTCCTCCAAGAAATGCCTGGCAATCCAGTTCTGATTGTTTCAGCAAGTGGGAAACCAGGGTCGTTGTAGTTGTTTTACCATGAGTTCCCGCAATAGCAATGGTTTGGAAGTCCTGAGCAATTAGTCCCAATACTTCGGCTCTTTTCAGGATACTGATTTTCTTTTGGATAAAATACCTGTATTCGGCATGGTCAATGGGAACTGCCGGTGTATAAACGACAAGATTAACCTGGTTGGGAATCAGAGTTATATTCTCCTCAAAATGGATAACCATTCCTTCTTCCTGCAACTGATCAGTGAGTGCAGTAGGAGTCCGGTCATACCCATGCACTTTCCATCCGGAGGAGAGGAAATATCTTGCCAGGGCACTCATACCTATACCTCCTATTCCCAGGAAATAAATGGTGCCGGAAGTGGGAAGCTGTTGCATAAGTTGATGGTTGTTGCTATTTTGAGTGATGAGTGTAATTTCCTATTTGTTGTTTTAGTTTTTGATTTTAAGCAGACTTAAAGCATGCTTTGCAATGGTTTCAGCCGCATCTGGATGAGCAAGGCCAAGTATGTTCTTCCGGAGTGAATCCTGAAGCACCTTGTCAGCTGAGAGCTTAATCACCTCTTTCACCAGTGTTTGTCCGGCATCCTTGTCCTTTACCATGATTGCTGCATTTTTAGCCGTCAGGGCAAGGGTATTTTTAGTTTGATGATCTTCAGTTACATTAGGGGAGGGTACCAGGATGCATGGTTTTCCAATAGCACATAATTCGGAAATGGCAATGGCTCCTGACCTCGATATCACGATGTCAGCAGCTGCATAAGCCATATCCATCCTGCTTATAAAGGCTGTAGTCATGAGTCCTTTTCCCTTGTAAGGACTCACTGATGTTGCCGCGATTTCAGCATATGATTTACCGGTCTGCCAGATGAGCTGTATATTTTGTTCAGCCAGAAGATTGAGTCCGGAATGAATGCTTTGGTTGATGGTACGTGCCCCTAAGCTTCCTCCTACAACCAGCAGGGTTATTGGGCCTTCCTGCAAGCCAAAGTAACTTAGAGCCTCTGATTTCGTGAGGTTATTTCTTGTGATATCTTGCCGGATGGGGTTTCCGGTAATTCTGATTTTGGAAGCGGGGAAGAATTTTTCCATTCCTTCGTAAGCAACACAGATCAGTTGGACCTTACTGGCCAGCATCTTATTGGTGATACCAGGATATGAGTTCTGTTCCTGGATGAGGGTTGGAATACCCATTGAAGCTGCAGCGTTTAAGGTCGGGCCTGAAGCATAACCACCGGTTCCAATTACGATATCTGGTTCGAATGACCGGATAATGCTGCGGGCTTTGATAAGACTGGAAATCACTTTGAAAGGAAAACTGAGATTATCAAGGGTTAACCTTCTTTGTAAACCACTGATCCATAGTCCTTCGATTTTAAATCCGGCTGCCGGAACCTTTTCCATCTCCATGCGTCCTTTGGCTCCTACAAACAGGAATTCTGCATTAGGTACCTGGTTCCTGATAGCATTGGCAATGGCGATAGCCGGGAAGATATGTCCCCCGGTACCTCCTCCGCTGAGGATTACTTTTATGGAATCAGGTTGTTGCATATTCTGCTTGTTTCTCGTCTTTATTCGATTCCAGTTCCTTGCTCACGCTTAAAATGATTCCCAATGCTATACTGGTAAACCATATACTGGTTCCTCCCATACTTACTAATGGCAAAGGTTGTCCTGTAACCGGCAACAGGTTAACTGCCACGGCCATATTAATCATTGCCTGGAAGACCAGGCTGAATGTGACACCAATCGCAAGGAATGCTCCATAGTTCCCGGGCGATTTTGCCACAATCACTATCCCCCTGTATAGTAAAATCATGTACATAAGCAGGATTAACACAGCTCCAATCATGCCATACTCTTCAGCTATAATGGCATAAATGAAGTCGTTGAAAGGATTTGGAAGGAAATTTTTCTGCATACTGTTTCCGGGTAGTTTCCCTACCAATCCTCCCCTGGCAATAGCGATCTTGGCTTGTTCTACCTGGTAGTTTTCTTCACTATTCCCACTTGAGAAATTAGTCACCCTGTTTTGCCAGGTGCCTAATCGGCCACTGGATTTAGGGGAAATGAATAGTACGGCAATGAAAACTGTAAGTAAGATTACCCCAATTCCAGCCATCCCAAACAGATACTTCATATTCACTCTTCCGATGAACATTAATACAGCACAGGTTGCAAACAGGATGGCAGCTGTAGAAAAGTTAGCCGGGAGAATGAGAAAACAAATTACCAGTATTGGCAGAAGGATAGGAATGAAAGCATTATTGAACTCCTTGATGTTTTCCTGTTTTTTGGCAAGCATACGTGCAACAAACATGATTAATGCAAGCTTTGCAAAATCAGAAGGTTGGAACATGATGTTTACACCTGGAAGGGTTGTCCAGCGTGATGCTTCATTGATGGAGGCCCCAAATACCAATGTATAGAGTAGAAGGGGAATTGAAATAATCATTGCCAGCTGGGAGATCCGGGCATAATATACATACTTGATCTTATGGGCAATATACATCAGGAAGAATCCGAAAAGCAGAATACTCAAGTGCTTCAGCAGGTAGTATTCAGTATTTCCTTGTTTAAACCGGTAAGCTAAAGTTGTAGTGGAGCTATAGACCGCCAGAATAGAGAATACCGAGAGGATAATCACCACTCCCCATATTACCTTGTCACCTTTTATTTTTGGCAGTATCTGCACCATGATCAGTTCCTTTGAATGTTGTATTTTATATCAGTTAAAGGCTTTTTACAGCTTTTTTGAATTGTAGACCCCTATCTTCATAGTTCTCAAATAAATCGAAACTGGCACATGCCGGTGACAATAATACCACTTCACCCGGTTTGCCTATGGAATAGGCCAGCACAACAGCCTGTTCAGCAGAACGGGTTTCATACAATGAGTCTACCTTGCTTCGGAATGCGTCAATAAGGATAGAATTATCAGTGCCCAGGCAAATCAAGGCTCTTACTTTCTTCTGTACAAGTTCGAAAAGCCTGGTATAATCATTTCCCTTGTCAATTCCCCCTGCTATCCAGATAATCGGACGGTCAATACTTTCCAGGGCAAACCAGGTGCTGTTGACATTGGTTGCTTTCGAGTCGTTGATGAAGTCGATTCCATGGATGTGGGCAACCGATTCCATCCTGTGTTCCAGGTTCTGGAAATCACTGAGCGACTGTCGGATACTCTCTTTACGGATATCAAGCAATCGTCCGGCAATACCTGCTGCCATGGAATTGTAGACGTTGTGACGTCCTTGTAGTGCTAATTCTTCCAATGTCATTTTTAGGGGGTCGTTATTTATGTTTATACTCATTTCATTTTTGATCAGGGATGCACCCGGGCTTGTTAAGGCCCTTTCTGTCGAAAAAGGATATTGCTGGCCAATAATTTCCCTTTTCTGTATCTCTTTCCAACTCACTTCATCATCCAGGCAGTAGATAAAAGAATCTGTTGCAGCCTGGTTCCTCAGTATTCCAAACTTTGAGTCAACATAGTTCTCAAAGCGGTGATCATATCGGTCCAGATGATCTGGAGTTATATTGGTCAGTATGGCTATATCAGCTTTGAACTCAATCATATTATCGAGTTGAAAGGAACTGATCTCCAGTACATACCAGTCATGCTCCCCTTCTGCTACCTGTAATGCAAAACTTTTTCCTACATTACCGCCTAATCCTGCATTGATGCCTGCCTGGTTTAGAATATGCCATGTAAGCATCGTAGTGGTTGTTTTACCATTACTCCCTGTGATGCAGATCTTTTTAGCCCGGGTATACCGGCCTGCAAATTCAATCTCAGAGATTACAGGAATTCCTTTTTTAAGGAGTTCCCTGACCAAGGGAGCTGAATCCGGAATTCCGGGGCTCTTGATCACCTCTGTTGCATTCAGGATATTGCTCGCAGTATGTTTTTCTTCTTCAAATGCAATCCCAGCTTGTGAAAGAACGTTTCTGTATTTTGATTTTATTTTTCCGCTATCCGATACAAATACCTCAAATCCTTTTTGTTGAGCCAGGATCGCCGCACCTGTTCCACTTTCTCCGGCTCCGAGTATGGCTATACGCTGGCTCATTACCTGATCTTCAGGGTTATAATGGTCAGCAATGCCAAAGCAATTCCTATAATCAGAAACCTCATGACAATTTTCGGTTCTGAATATCCTTTCTTTTGAAAATGATGATGAAGAGGCGCCATGAGGAAGATTCGCCTGCCTACTCCATATTTCCGTTTTGTTCGTTTAAAATTTGCTACCTGTATCATCACTGAAAGGCTTTCAACAAGGAAGATCCCGCATAACACCGGAATTAGCAATTCCTTGCGGATCATGATAGCAAAGGCTGCGATGGCGCCACCTAAAGCCAGACTCCCGGTATCACCCATGAAAACCTGGGCTGGATAAGAGTTATACCAAAGGAATCCCACACATGCCCCGACAAATGCACTTATATACACTACCAATTCACCCGTGTTTGGGATGTACATGATTTTCAGGTAATCTGCAAAAACGATATTGCCACTTACCCACGCCAGTACTCCAAGCGTGAGTCCAATGATTGCGGAAGTCCCGGTTGCCAGTCCATCCATGCCATCCGTGAGGTTGGAACCATTGGAAACAGCAGTTATAATGATGATGACAATGAGCGTAAACAGAATCCAGGTATATTTCTCATGATTTTTCCCCATCCAGGAAATAAGCATCGAATAATTGAATTCATTATTCTTGAAAAAGGGGATAGTAGTCTTCGTTGATTTTACCGGATCAGGATAGAACTTTACATTATGATCCTTCACTTGCTCAAATGGGGTAAGCTGACCTGGTGTGAGTGTGACTTTGTTATCAGGCATCCTTTCCCTGAGCACGACACTATCATTGAAATAGAGTGTCAGCCCAATAACGATCCCTGCCACTATCTGTCCCATAATCTTGAATTTGCCTGCCAATCCCTCCTTGTTCTTTTTGAATACCTTGATATAATCGTCGAGGAACCCAATGAATCCAAGCCAGATGGTTGCAAACAGCATTAAAAGAATGTAGATGTTATTGAGTTTGGCAAATAATAGGGTAGGGATGAGGATCGCCCCAAGGATAATCAATCCACCCATTGTTGGAGTGCCGGCTTTCTCATTCTGACCCTCGAGTCCAAGTTCTCTGATGGTTTCACCAATTTGCTTGGCCCGCAGATAGTTAATGATCCGCTTTCCATATATCAGGGAGATAAATAGCGATAAAATGGTAGATAGAGCTGCCCTGAATGAAATATACTGGAACAGCCCTGCTCCGGGAATATCATAAACTCTGTCGAGGTATGTGAATAAGTAGTGAAGCATCGTTGATTACGTCGTTGTTATGATCATTCCTGTTTATTACAGATTAAATAGTTCAGCTAAAATTTTCTTGTCATCAAAGGGGTATTTTACACCTGCAATTTCCTGGTACTTCTCATGGCCTTTCCCTGCCACCAGTATGATATCACCGGGTTGCGACATCATCACTGCCGTCTTGATGGCTTCATGCCGGTCGGTTATTACCAGGGTTTTTCTTAGCTGATTGGCATCCAATCCGACCAGCATTTCTTTCAATATTTCAGCCGGATCTTCAGATCTTGGGTTATCAGAGGTAAGTATCAGCTTCTCACTTCCTGAACATGCAATATTTGCCATCACTGGCCTCTTGCTGCGGTCCCTGTCGCCTCCGCAACCAACAACAGTAATAAGCGTTTCTTTGCCTTTTCTGAGTTGATGGATGGTGTCCAGTACATTTTTCAATGCATCGGGCGTGTGGGCGTAATCAATTATGCCCACAGTTCCTTCCTGACTCCTGAGATAATCGAATCTACCCTCAACAGAACCCAGGTTGCTCAGAATCGTGAGAACTTCGGTTGGGTCTTCGCCCAGCAAGACAGCAGCTGAATAGGCAGCAAGCAGGTTGTAACCGTTAAAAAGTCCAACCAGTCTGCACCAGGCCGCTATTCCATCAAATTCCATATGAAGTCCATGCAATGGAGATTCGATGATCTTGCCTTTGAAATCGGCAAGGCTGAGAAGGCTATAGGTTTTCCTTTTGGCAGCTGTATTTTGAATCATCACCCGTCCATTGCGGTCATCGATATTGGTAAGTGCAAATGCTTCCGGGCTTAGTGTATCGAAAAACAGCTTTTTTGCCTTTAGGTAAGCTTCAAATGTTTTATGGAAATCCAGGTGATCATGGGTCAGATTTGAGAAAATGCCTCCGGCAAATTGCAAACCTGTAATCCTGTTTTGAATCACAGCATGGGAACTCACTTCCATGAAGCAATACTTACATTCCTTTTCTACCATCCTGGCAAGCAATTCGTTTAACTGGATGGCATCAGGAGTAGTGTGACTTGCAGGAATTTCCTCTTCGTCAATCTTGTTCTTGATGGTTGAAAGGATTCCTGAATGATATCCTAATTGCCTGAATAGCTGATGAAGCAATGTAACGGTGGTAGTTTTTCCATTGGTGCCTGTAATGCCTAACAGTTTTAGTTTGGCCGATGGATTGCCGAACCAGTTGGATGCTATGATTCCCAACGCTTTACTGCTATCAGGAACTTTAATATAGCAGACTGAATCAATGATGATCTCAGGCAGCACTTCACAGATAATGGCACAGGCGCCGGCTTCAATGGTACTTTGGATGTATATATGTCCATCAGTGTGCAAGCCTTTAATAGCAATAAACAGGGTTCCGGGCTGGATTTTCCGGGAATCAAAGCTGATATCTCTCACCAGGCATGAAGGATCTGCCCCGGTCATTTCCAGGGTTTCCACACCATCAATTATGAGATTCAGCTTTTTCATCTATTGATTTCAATCAGTTTTTTCTGTTTTTACTAATATTACACCCCTAATTCCAGTGCAATCTGTTCTCCAGGGCTAATCTCTTTCCCAGGTAACAGCGATTGTTTTCTTACTAATCCAAACCCGGATAGTTTTACTCTTAGTCCAAGTTTTTCAAGTAGATAGACAGCATCTCTGGCGCCCATCCCGGTAACATTTGGTATGGATTTAACCTTTGGATTATAAGTGGCAAGTTTTTGTCCTGTACTGTCTGATTCTGTTACTATCCAATCAGTGGAGGGTATGGCACTTCCCGGGATTCCCATCCATTTATACAGGTAAGCCAGGTCTTTTCCCATTCCGGATGATACAGGCATGGCATAGGTATTCCTCACAGAGTCCGCCCAGTTCAATCCCATCCCGGGATCTGTGGCATAGACTCTGTCGGCAATTTCTCTGAATACCGGTGCTGAGATTGCTCCCCCGTAATAGACTCCTTTGGAAGGATTATTTATGACTACTATGCAGGAGTATTTCGGTTGTTGTGCAGGGAAGTATCCTACAAAAGAAGCTTTGTAGTCCGATTTATTATAACCGCCTGCATTTTGTGCTATCTGTGCTGTACCTGTTTTCCCGGCAACTTTATAAATAGGATTCTTCAAGGCGCTTCCGGTACCATGTTCAACTACACCTTCAAGCATGATCTTTGCCTGCGTAATAGCCTCCCTGGATGCGATCCTGGAATTGATAATCTCTGGTTGGATCACTTTGACGGAATTGCCGAGGTTCCGGATTTCCTTTACAAAATGTGGCTTCACCATCACTCCGTCATTGGCAACGGCATTGTAAAAAGCTAGAATTTGAAGAGGTGTCAGAGCTACTTCATAACCGATGGATTTCCATGGTAAGGATACCTTTGACCATGTTTTTGACTCAGTTCCTTTTATGCGTGGAGTGCCTTCCCCGGGAATTTCCAGTCCCAGCGGTTTTGCCACGGAAAAGCTATGAAGTCTGTCGATAAAAGCTTGAGGTTTATCAGAATAGCAGCGATAAATTAGCTTTGAGACTCCAACGTTGGACGATTTTTCAAACACCTGCTGAACGCTCATTACACCGCCACCGAGGTGTGAATCACGCATGGTCCGGTTGGCAAATTTTGTGATCCCCCCGGTAACATCAACCATATCAGTTAACTTGATCTTCTGATCTTCGAGGGCTGCCAGCAAGGAAAACAGCTTGAATGTGGAACCGGGTTCTGTGCTTTCACCAATCGCATAGTTATAGGTCTCTTCATAGAAACCTTCTTTGTTTTTCCCCAGGTTGGCAATTGCTTTTACATTACCTGTTTTTACTTCCATCAGGATAACACACCCATGATGGGCGTCATTGGCCTCCAATTGCCTTAAGAGGGCTTCTTCTGCGACATCCTGAAGGTTTATGTCAATTGTACTTATGATATCACTTCCATCCTGGGGTTCTACCTCATTTTCATCATTTATCGGACTCCAGTTCTTATTGGCGATCAGTCGGTATAATCTTTTGCCACTGGTTCCTTCCAGCATTTCGCTGTAAGCACCTTCCAGGCCGAGGTCATTCTTTCTTCCTTCTTTATCCCATCCAATTGTCCTGGAGGCCAGGTGCTGGTAAGGAAGAACCCTTCTATTCCTTGCTACTGCAACTAATCCGCTTGAATTCCCCTTGTTTCTGAAAATGGGGAATTTCCTGAGTTTCTTAAGTTGCTCAAAGTTCACACTCCGCCTGATTAGCAGGTACCGGTTATTCTGATCTCGGCCTTTCTGAAGCATTGAACGGTATTCTTTGCGGCTACGGTCTTTGAACAAGCCTGAAAGGCAGAGGGACAGAGAGTCAACATTTCGGTCAAAAACGCTATCGCTGATTAAGGGTGATGCAACATCCATCCGGACTTCAAAAATGGGAATTGAGGTGGCGAGAAGCTCACCATTGGCATCGAAAACATTTCCTCTTGTGGCTTCAATGTTGAAGTATTTCAGGGAGAGTTTATTGGCTTTCTCTTTCCACATTTCGCCTTGTACGAACTGGATGTATGCCAGGCGTCCGATAATGGCTACTGAAAACAGGAACATACAGGCATACACCAGGTATACCCTCCATAATATGTCTTTTCTGTTTTCCATCTCGTTATGCACTTTTTTAGTTTGCTTCTTCTATGATGATCTTCCTGGGTGGAACCATCGATTCTTTTACACCCCTTGAGGCAAGGCGATTTACTAATTCTGACTGTCTCGAACCTTGCATGAGTTTTGATTTGGTATTGATATAGTTGTATCGAAGTTCCTTGAGTTCTTTTTTTGTGTTGTTGATCTGAATAACCAGCTTATCAGCATAGTTTGAATTGAAGATGTAAAAAACACCCATCAGGGTAATGATGACCAGGAAGGGCAACTGCCGGATCACTTTTTCACGGGTGAGAAACGAACCTTCAAGGAGCACCAGGAATTTGTTCCGGCTCTTTTTCTTCTCTTCAGGCTTTGGTTCCGCCTGTGTCGAAGGTTCTTCTTCCTGCTTAATTGTATTATGCGTTGTTTCCATCTTTGATCTTTATTGCTATGCGCAATTTTGCTGAACGGGATCGTGGGTTTAATTTCAACTCCTCCGGTCCGGCGACCCATGCTTTCCTGTTCACTGATTCCAGGGGTGTTGAGGTATTCCCGAAAAAATCTTTTTCAAGATTTCCCTCAAGATTGCCTGTCCGAATGAAATTTTTCACCAGGCGGTCTTCCAGGGAATGATATGACATCACCACCAACCGTCCTCCAACCTTGAGTGCTTTAGGAGTTTGTTTGAGCATGATGCCTAGAGCTCCAAGTTCATCGTTTACTTCTATCCGGATGGATTGGAACACCTGTGCCAGGTATTTATTTTCTATTTTCCCCGGGATGAGCGGTGTGATAACTGACCGAAGCCTTTCAACTGTAGTAATAGGTTCAGTTCGGGCTTGGATTATACTGGCAGCCAGTTGCCTTGAATTACTGATTTCACCATATGTGAAAAAGAGTTCTTTGAGTTTTTCTTCTGAATAGGTATTGATGACAGTAGCCGCGGTGAGTTCCTGCTTTCGGTTCATTCTCATATCCAATGGCCCATCAAAGCGGGTGGCAAATCCGCGGTCAGGTTCATCAATATGATGTGATGATATACCCAGGTCCGCAAGAATGCCATCCACCGGGAAAGCATGATGATACCTCAGGAAATTGAGCATATACCTGAAGTTCTGATCGACGAGCAGAAAGCGTGGATCTTTCAAGGAATTTGCCTGTGCGTCAGCATCCTGGTCAAAGGCTATCAACCTGCCATTTTCATTCAGGTTTTCAAGGATTTTTCGGGAGTGGCCGCCACCTCCAAAAGTCAGGTCAACATATACCCCATCGGGCCGGATATTCAGGCCTTCGATACATTCATTGAGCATGACGGGGTTGTGGTACATATGCAGTTAAAATGTGATCAGGTAGATTCATTGAGAATCGATGCCTCAATCCGGTATTATTGTAAGGTATATTCAGCAGTCAAGCCCGGATCATTCGTCATCCACGGAGATACCACCCATCACATCCTCAGCAAGTGCTTCTTTGTCAATTCCTTCGCTGTTATTGAAATGAGCTTCATATTTCTGTTTGTCCCAGATCTCCAGAATTTCCGAAAGCGACGATAGAACGATATCCGTCTTGAGTTCTGCAAATACCACAAGGTCTTTGGGTATTTGAATGCGTCCGGAATTATCGGGTTCCACTTCACGGACACCGGCCATGAACAGGCGAACAAAATCGTTATTCTTCTTGATGAAGCGGTTTAGCTTGCCAATCAATTTCATTTGCTTATCCCATACTGGCCTGGGATATATTTCCAGGCAGGGATGAAACATGCTTCTTTTGATAACAAATCCCTGGTCAATTACCGGCATGAGTTGTTTCTTCAACGAACCAGGCAGGAGAACCCTGCCCTTCGCATCCAAAGTGCAATCATGACCAGCAATCAGAGATAACATATTATAGTTTTAAAACCGATGTAAAAATAATTCAGAATTCCCACTTTTTCTCACTTGTCACCACTTTTTTTTATTAACAATACACAGAGGTATTGTTCATTAAGGGATATATCAAAAAAAAGCGCTGTATGAGGCATTTGGTAAGGTTTTTATTTTGAATATATTGATATTATTGTGTTATAGAGAATAATATTTCAATAATTTGATGTCTTTCGGATGGAATACTCAATGATTGGTTTTAAGAACTGATTGTTTTTTATTAATTTTGCATATATATGGCTTCTGTTGAGCCTGTTTCTTCTGTTTCAAAATGATGGACGATTTATCTGAGAACGGGAATACCCATAACGATTTGATCAATCTTGAGAAAGTAATTTCCAGCAAGAATCCTCATTTACTTAAGGTAATACCGCGATTTGTCCTTAATTACCTGAAAAGGATCATCCACCAGGAGGAATTAAATAAGGCTATTTGTGAAAACAGGCATCTGTTTGGGGTTGATTTCCTGGATAGGGTTTTGTCGAATTTTGGTGCACGGATTGAAGTGAATGGTCTCCATAATTTATCCGTTGACGGGAGGTGGATTGCTGCATCCAATCACCCGCTTGGAGGGCTTGACGGGATGGCACTCATGTGGGCTATTGGGAAAGTGAGGAGAGATATCCTTTTTCCCGTGAACGATTTGTTGATGAATCTTGGAAACCTAAGTGAACTCTTTATCCCAATCAATAAGCATGGCAGTAATTCAGGCAACGTCAGGCTCATTGATGATACATATGCTTCTAATAAAGCAATATTGTATTTCCCTGCAGGCTTGTGTTCCAGGAAGAAGAAGGGGGTGATTTGTGACCTGGAATGGAAAAAGAGTGTAATTTCCAAAGCCAGGGCTCATAAGAGGGATATTATACCGACCTTTATAGATGGAAGGAACTCCGACTGGTTTTATAACCTTGCATGGTGGAGAAATGTCCTGGGAATCAAAGCAAACCTGGAGATGCTTTACCTGGTTGATGAAATGTACAAGCAAAAAAACAAGAGAATAGCTATATCTTTCGGTAATCCTATCTCTTTTGAAATTTTTGATAAGAAATACAGGGATGTTGAATGGGCCCAATTACTGAAAAAGCATGTGTATGAGTTGGAGATGGATCCGCTTGCTACTTTTAAATTTTAATTAATTCAATGATAGCTGATGGTTAAAGATGTAATTCCCCCGGTTGACAAAGAGATTCTTGCAAAGGAATTGACTGCTGATAAATTTGTTAAAGCTACCAATAGTGGAAACAATGAAATCTTTATTGTCAATCACAAGAATGCACCCAATGTCACAAGGGAAATAGGTCGATTACGGGAAATTACCTTCCGGGAAGCCGGAGGAGGAACCGGGCTTGATTGTGATCTGGATGAATTTGATACAAACGATGATATTTCCTTTAAACAACTATTAGTCTGGAATCCCAGGGAACTTGAAATTATCGGTGGTTACCGTTTTATCCACGGGAAAGATCTGAAGATTCGCCCTGATGGGCAGGTTGATACTCCTACTACTGAGCTCTTTTCCCTTTCTGACCAATTTGTTTCTGAATATCTTCCCTACACAATTGAATTAGGCCGTTCATTCGTTCAACCTGCCTACCAGCCCACTGTTGACCTTCGTAAAGGAATGTATGCTCTCGACAATATCTGGAACGGATTAGGTGCCATTGTGGTTCAAAATCCCGATGTTAAATATTTCTTCGGGAAAATCACAATGTATCCGCAGTTCAATATACAGGCAAGGGATCTGATATTGTACTTCATGCAGATGTATTTCGGTGATCCCCAAAAATTAGTTTTTCCTAAAGTTCCATTTGTTATCCAAACTCCTGAGCATGATCTCAAGGCCTTTTTTAACGGAGGCTCTTTTGATAAAGATTACCGGTTAATGGTGCAAGGAGTCCGTCAATACAAGGAAAATATCCCTCCCCTGGTAAATGCTTATATGAACCTTTCATCAACGATGCTTTGTTTCGGAACATCACTGAATCATCATTTCGGAGATGTTGAAGAAACCGGGATTTTGGTAACCATTGATGATATTTACGATTTTAAAAAAGACAGGCACATCAATGTTCCGTCGGGAAAGTAGTTGCTGATTCTTTTTTATACTACAATCTCGGATTGTTAGGGACAGAATGAGTGGTTTCTATTAAAGAATACCATTATATTGCCGTTAAACCCGGTCAGGATATTAAAAAACCAGAGAGATGCAGATCAGGAAAGCCGTTTTTACGATCAGTGCAGCGAATTATGCGGGTTGCCCACCCGTCAGATTTCCTGAATATGCGTTTGTGGGAAGGTCTAATGTGGGGAAATCATCATTAATAAATATGCTTACCGGCATCGGTAACCTGGCCAGAACGTCTGCCGATCCGGGGAAAACCCGACTGCTTAATTATTTTCTGATTGATGAATCCTGGTACCTTGTCGACCTTCCCGGGTATGGATATGCCCGGATTTCGAAAGATAAGCGAAAGGGATGGGATGCTATGGTGCGGGAGTACCTGGAAAGCAGGGAGAGCTTGTTCTATACTTTTCTGTTAATTGATTCCAGGCTTGAGCCCCAGGCAAAGGACCTCCGGTTTCTTGATTGGCTTGGAGAGAAAGGGCTCCCTTGTTGTATAGTTTTTACCAAGGCAGATAAGCTATCAAAAAATAAACTTCAGCATACCATTGGTGCATTTAAAGCCTATATACAAGAAAAGTGGGAGGAATTACCTCCCACTTTTACAACATCTTCTCATAATGGTGCAGGAAAGATGGAAATTCTGGATTTCATCGAACAGGCAAATAAGGAGTATGCCCATCTATTGCCTGTAATTGGTAAACCTTCTATTTAAATTTGAGCAAGAGTTGGTTTTTCGAAACCAAATCCCCTGGTTTAACCATTATATCCAGAATAACAGCATCAAATTCAGCAAAGATGGTGTTGACCATTTTCATTGCTTCCAATTCCAGTAACTTTTCACCTGCTTTAACTTTCTTTCCCTTTTTAGTGTAAACATTTCCGATTGTACCAGGAATAAATGAATTGATTTCCTTAGGGTTAGCCGGCTGATACGGTTTGCGGGTGAGAAATTTTTTGTTTAGCCGGGTTTTATATTTTACATCCTCAATAATAAGGGTCTGCATAATATCTTTTTCTTTCAATTCAGGCACAATTGCTGAATCTACGGCATCTTTTGGTTTTTCTTCCATAACCATAATCTTTAAAGATCCATAATGATCATAAACTATTGGTAGGAGAGGGATGCATTATTCCTCTCACTATGAGAAACAGGAATAGCTGATTCCGGGAAATGCATCAGAATGGTGGGATTCCATGCTTTTTAGTAGGGGTCGTCACGATCTTATCAGCTGAAATATGGAGGGCATGGATTACCATATCCCTGGTTTCCTGCGGTTCAATCACGGCATCAATATAACCATAGGCTGCAGCAACATAAGGATTTGCAAATTTATCCTTATATTCTTTTACCTTCATTTTGCGCATCTCTTCAGGATTTTCTGCATCCTTGATTTCATTTCTGAAAATGATGTTGGCAGCGCCTTCAGGTCCCATTACAGCAATTTCTGCAGTAGGCCAGGCAAATACAAAATCTGCCCGTAGATGGCTTGAGCACATTGCGATGTATCCTCCACCATAAGCTTTGCGGGTAATGACTGTAATTTTCGGAACAGTAGCTTCACTGTAAGCATAGAGTACTTTGGCACCATGCCTGATTACTCCGGCGTGCTCCTGGTCAACACCTGGCAAATAGCCTGGCAGGTCAACCAGCGTAACTAAAGGAATATTAAAAGCATCACAGTAGCGAATAAACCTTGCCGCTTTATCGGAAGAGTCCACATCAAGCACACCTGCCAGAACCAGGGGTTGATTGGCCACAAATCCAACAGTGTTTCCACTCATTCTGGCAAAACCAACCACAATATTCTCAGCCCAGCGCTCATGAACTTCAAAGAAATCGGAGTCATCACTGATGGAGCGGATAATATCCTTCACGTCATAAGGCTGACGGGAGTTGGTAGGGAATAGTTTATCAATATTGAATTGCCTTGTCCTGGGGGGCTTTTTCGGAAATGAATCCGCCTTTTTAGTGTTATTCCATGGAATATAACTGCAAAGTTGTTTTATCTGCTCAAAACATTCAATTTCATTCTCTGCATAAAAATGGGCATTCCCGGTAATTTCTGCCTGTACCCTGGCACCACCGAGTTCTTCCATTGAGATTTCTTCACCAAGTACCGTCTTAATAACTTCTGGTCCGGTAATAAACATCTTTGAAATTTTGTCTACCACAAAAACGAAGTCTGTAAGGGCAGGAGAATAAACAGCTCCTCCGGCGCAGGGACCAAGGATCACGGAAATCTGTGGAATTACACCTGATGATTGAGTATTTCTGTAAAAAATTTCACCATAACCTGCCAGGGAATTAACACCCTCCTGAATACGGGCACCACCGGAATCATTGATTCCAATGAGGGGAACTTTTAATTTCATAGCATGATCCATGATCTTTGTGATCTTCTTGGCATGCATATAACCCAATGAACCACCGGCTACAGTGAAATCCTGTGCAAAAACACATATAGCGTAGCCATTAATGGTTCCTGTTCCGGTAACCACACCGTCACCCGGAAGGTACTTTTCACTCATGTCAAAATCACGACCTGCATGTTCTACAAAGAGATCATATTCATGAAATGACTTTGGATCAAGTAAAGCGATAATACGTTCACGAGCGGTAAGCTTACCGGTGGCTTTCTGTTTTTCAATGGCCTTCTCGCCTCCACCCCTTAAGGCTTCACGCATTCTACGCTTTAGATCAGTTGATTTTTGGCTTAATGACATAATATCCTTTTTAATTTGTATTCGTTTTTGTCATCCGGCAATCGCCTCCATGAAGCGGCTAAAATACAAAGATAATCACATAAAATGACTATTTGTGGATTCACAGCATAGGTATGCCTTCTGCTTTAAAAGCTTTCTTCTTGATAATTAGAGAAATGGAGAAGCTCCTGATTTTTTTATTTCCCGGCTTCAGGAGCTGGGTTTTTTAGTTGCTGGAGGCTGGCAGCGTGAATTTGAATGCACTTCCTTTATTAATTTCACTTTCCACCCAGATTTTACCATTATTTCGTTCAATAAACTCCTTACACAGGATAAGCCCAATGCCGGTGCCTGATTCACCCGTAGTTCCCTTACTACGATAAAGCATATCATACCTGAATAGTTTTGATTGATTTTCTTCAGATATGCCTGTTCCTTCATCAATCACTGCAACTTCAACCATACCTTCTGATTCAGCAGTCTTTACCGTAATTTTTCCGCCACGGTAGGAATATTTTATCGCATTGGTCAGCAAATTCTGCACTACAGACATAATCATATTATCATCAGCAAAAGCACTATGTTCAAGGCTGGATTCATGATATAGGCTAATATCCTTGAGCTTGGCAATTGGTTGAAGCCTGTTCACCGAGTTGTGACAAAGGGTATTGATGTCAAATTCTTTAGGTTGATGTGAAATCATCCCATTCTGAGAAATAGCCCAGTTAAGTAGGGTTGTGACAATTTCAAAGAGGTTGGAAGACGATGAATGGATGTCATTGATAAATCCCATCCTCTCTTCTTCTTTCAATTCCGCATAATCAGTACGAAGTATGTCACTAATGCCCAGGATTGCACTTAAGGGATTTTTTATATCATGTGCCAGCAATGAAAGGAATTTGTCCTTTGAAGCATTTAGCTTGATTAATTCTTCCTTTTGAGCATTAATCAGCCGGTTTTTTGCCTCAAGCTGAAGATTGGCTTTATGCTTTGACCTGTTCCAGAGCAGCAATATTACTACGACAACAGCGATAAGCAGGAGCAGTGCAATCAGGATGTATACCATTGTAGTCCTCTGCGTCAGCTTAAGCTCCTTTTGAAGATTTTGCTTTACCAGTTGAACATTCTCAGCTTCCCTCTTCGCGATTTCATAATGATATTGAATCTGGGAAACCTTTTTAACCATTTCGGCATTGAGCGTGCTGTCATTGACAGTTTTTGATTTCAATAGCATTTCATATGCTCCCTTAAAATCTTTTCTTTTCACATAATAATCAGAAAGGAATTCATATGACCGGACTTTCAACTCCATTACTTCCATATCCTCAGCAAGTTCCCTGGCTTTATCAAGATGGGGCTTTGCCTCATCAAGCCTGTTAAGTTGCAGTAATAGCTCTCCTATATTCACATGGTAATAACCAATATGTAGCTTGTCGTTAAGATTGGTGAAAATTTCAAAGGATTTATTCAGATAATCCAATGCCAGGTCAAACTTCTTTTGGTTTTTTAGTGCTAAAGCCAGGTTGATATAAGAAGCTCCTACATAGGCCATGTTATTGGTTTTCTTGTATATCTCAGATGCTTCAATAAAGTGTTCACTTGCCTTTTCAAACTGTTTCTGTTTGGTTAGTAATATGCCTATATTCAACTTGCAGTTTGCAATTCCTGATTCGTCCCTGATCTGGGTAAAATAGTCCAGGGCTTTGTTGTAATAGGTCAGCGACATGGGAGTATTGCCAAGACAGTCGTGAACAATACCGACATTCATCAGGCTGGTTGCCTGCTTGGCTGAATCACCTAAAGCACCATACAGGGCTTGTGCCTTCATAAAGTAATTCAGGGATTCATCGTACCATGACATTTCCAGCATCACCAGTCCAATATGACGGAATGCCTTTGCTGAATCTGCAAGTGTCCCGGATTTACTAATTACTTCAATTAGTTTGCGATCGGTTTCCAGGGCTTTCCGGTAGTCAGAAGCATTAAAATAGGCTTTCCCAAGGGCATAGAGGCTTGCAATTCTTTTCTCCGGATCAAGTTTCTTTGAAAGGACTTCCTGCAGGCTATCAATCTCACGGGATTCCTGAGCATTAAGTTTTGGTAAGACTAACAAACCTACCAAAAGAAAAGTGAGGAGATACTTTACTTTGCAGAAAGATGAGCAGTTGAGATCTGGACTGCTTTCTTTTTTAACTGTAAATGGTATAGTTCTCATTGTGGATATTGCTGCTATTAGTGCTGAATTTATTGTGGATCGGTGGTTCAATTGCAGGACGAAAAAGTGACTGATATTAATTACTTATATTTGTGTAAGTCTTGTTGGCTTCCATGCTAATCTTTAAATTGATAGGAAGTCGTTTATGGAATTTAACCACTTTTATCAGCTAGTGGCTTAGTATTAAGGTAGATACAAGTAAATGTAAGATCGAAGAAGATCTGATTAATTATGTAAACGTAAAAGTAGCACTATTTGAAATATGAATATCGAAATCCTCCGTGATTATTGTCTGTCAAAAAAAGGTGTCACAGAAAGCTTCCCTTTTGATGAGTTTACTCTTGTTTTCAAAGTAGGAGGGAAAATGTTCCTTCTTACTGATTTAAAGGATGATCTGGCTATGAACGTAAAATGCGACCCTGATCTGGTTTTGGAACTAAGGGAACAATATCCCTGCGTTCTCCCTGGTTACCATATGAATAAGAAGTATTGGAATACAGTGAATATTGACGGAAGTATTGAGGATGCAAAACTAATTGAATGGATCGATCTATCCTATCAACTTGTAATTGCTTCCCTTTCCGGAAGTCAAAGGTCTTTACTCAATGCGGATGAATAAATCTGTTTACAGAAAAAAGGTAATTACTGTAACTTGATGTGACGTTCAAGTGCCTGAATCAATGCTTCCTTTGATTGTATTCCAACCATATTTTCTACAACCTGACCATCCTTGAAAATGAGGAAATTTGGGATTCCCTGCACGCGGTAACGGTTGGCGAGTTCACCCTGGGCATCAACATCTACTTTTCCTACCTTTATTTTCCCTTTCGTTTGTCCTGCTATTTCATCAATCACAGGAGCCATTGCTTTACAAGGCATACACCAGGAAGCCCAGAAATCAACCAGCATAACGCCTGACTGAATTTCAGAATCAAAATTATCCTGGGTTAGAGTGATAATATTCTTATTCGACTGTTCTCCTTTTGGGGATGAACAAGAAAATATGAACAAAGTAAAAAGGCATACAGTGGTGATAAAGAGGTATCTGGCTTTCATAGTATTGAGATTGAGTTGTGAATATTTGGTTACAAGAAGATTTTTTGGCAATCAGCAGTTTACTTTGAGATTCATCAGTACCTAAACCGAACAAGTGTAATTCCCGAGCCACCCATTTCCAGGGTCTCATCAGCGAATCCCTTTACTTCGGGAACTCCCTGCAAGTATTGCCTGATGGTCTGACGGAGTATACCATTGCCTTTACCATGGAGGATGCTTACCTCTGGTACATGAAGCATGATTGATTCGTCAATATATTTTTGAATCATATTCAGGGCTTCTTCTGCCCGATAACCCCTAACATCGATTTTTAACCTGAAGTTAGCAATGCGGGCATTCAGGTCATTCACCATATTATTGTAGGCAAGGCTTTTCTTTGCCTGCACAGGTTTTCGTTGCTGGGTTACAAGTTCGAGCTTCTCCAGCTTTACCCGTAGTTTCACTGTCCGAAAGGCAACCAAAGCATCATGCATGGTGATTTCCACCAATTCGCCTGCTTCGTGCTGGCCTTCCATAGTAACCTGATCCCCAATCCTGAATTGATCAGGATGAATTTTTTTTGTGACCAGAGATTCTGGCGCCAGAGCTTGAGGGATTTCTATTTTTGGACTCGTAACATTTTCTATTTGTGCAGAAAACTCCTTCAATTCATCCCTTAACTCCCGGGTTTTGTCTTTATCAGCCTGTGATTGACGGATCTCTCTGACGGTCTTTTCAATGATTTTATTTGATTTTTCAAGCATATTCCGGGCTTCAGACCGGGCTTTTTCCAGGATATCTTTTTTCCCGGTCTCAAGTTCCTCTATGAGTTGTTTGTATTTACTGAGGATCCCATTTAACATCTCATCAGCCTGGTGCAGTTGTTTTTCTTTTAAAAGAATTTCTGACCGCTCAGATTCCAGTTCCTGGATTTGCTTATCAAAATCAAGCTGAGCATGCCCAAGTTTTTCACCTGCATGTTTCAGCACGGATTCCGGGAATTTAATATTTCCAGCTATTTCGAAGGCAAAAGAACTGCCTGGTTTTCCAATTTTCAATTGAAACAGAGGCCTCATAAGCCTTGTATCAAAAAGCATGGCACCATTGATAAATCCATTTCCTTTACCTGCTAACAACTTGAGGTTGGCATAATGTGTAGTAACCACTCCAAAAGCCTTTTTTTCATTGAGTGCTTCCAATACAGCTTCAGCAATGGCGCCTCCTGACTGAGGTTCAGTACCGGATCCAAATTCATCGATCAGGAAGAGAGTGGTCGGATTGGCTTGTTCCAACAACTTTTTTATATTCACTAAATGGCTGCTGTAGGTACTTAAATCATCTTCGATCGATTGTTGGTCCCCTATATCAATAAAGACAGAAGAGAAAACCCCTGTTTCAGACGTTTCACGCATGGGTACCAATAATCCGCATTGAAGCATGTATTGAAGCAATCCGACGGTTTTCAGGCAAACAGATTTCCCGCCGGCATTGGGACCTGAAATGATCAGGATTCGATTCTCTTCTTCAAGGTGAATATCAAGAGGTACAACTGTCTTATTCTGACGTTGGTGGGAAAGGTATAGCAAGGGATGCCTGGCTTCACGCCATGAAAATGAAGGCCGGTTTGAAAGTAAAGGCTTGCTGGCGCCGATCTCCAGAGCAAAAAGTGTTTTTGCCCTGATGAAATCTATTTTCCCAAGCAATTCATAACTATGTATCAGCTCTTCCAACCGGGGTCTCAGGAAGTCAGCGAATTGCGTCAGTATCCTGATGATTTCTCTTTTTTCAGCCAGTTCAAGTTCCCTGATTCCATTGTTTAGCTCAAACACTTCTGTGGGTTCAAGGTATACTGTTTGTCCACTGGCTGATTCATCATGGATTACTCCGTTGATTTTTCTTTTATTCGTTGCAGGAACCGGAATTACAAGCCTGCCATTCCTCACAGCAATTTCCACATCTGAACCCACCCACTTCTGTGTTTTTGCCTGGTTCAGCATCACGGCAATTTTTTTATCAACCTGTTTTAACTGAGAGGATATATCTTTCCTGATTTTACTAAGCTCTGAAGAGGCATTATCCTTAATCTCTCCTTTCTCATCAATAATTCGGTTTATTTCTGAAATAATCCGTTCATCGGGATAAAACCCATCAATAATGGAAATCAGGTGAGGGAACTGAGAAACATCCAGCTTTCGGATAAACAGAATACTTTCTGCAAAAAAGAAATAGGAATATTTTAAAAGAAGCATGGATTCCACATCCAGGTAGGATCCCGGAATTCGGATTGAAATGAGTTCGGGACGTAAATCAGCATATTCTTCTGCAGGAAATCCGGGCATTGTGATCATCATGGTCCTGAACTCATCAGCTACACTGAGTTCCTGCAAAATCAAATCATAATCTTGCATAAATCCAATCGCTGAAATAAGTTCTCTTCCGGGTGCACCCAGGCAATGAGATGCAAGTTGACTTCTGACCTGGTCAAAGCCTAATTTTACTTCCAGAAGGGATGTGTTTAACACGAGAGGTATTTTACTGCAAAATTAAGAAAAAGGATACGTCCTGAAAGCCTGTTATCCTGATCGTCTTCGTTTATAAATAAAACCTGCAGCTCCAATGAGGATAAGGCCAATAACGGAATAAAGAATATAGATAAATATTGAAGTAGGGGCTTTCAGATCTTTAATCGGGGAAATATCACCGATATTCATATAAGCAGCCCAGAAATGTGGATGAGATTTTAATTGATCAGAGGTTTCCAGGTAATCCAGTTTGGCGAGTCGCAGGGCTTCATTTTTGGGCTTACCTTCTGCCAGGTATTTATAGAATGAACTCATCAATTCGGCGCCTGACTGGTCTTCAACAGCCCATGAGGTCATAATGATACTGGGCACTCCGGCATAAAAGAAGCCTCTCGACAGACTCATAATACCTTCCCCTTGTTCAAGTTTGCCGGTTCCGGTATTACAGGCACTAAGTACTGCCAGGTCTGCATTTAGCTGAATCCCGAATAATTCGGAGGTGTTCAATAAACCATCTTCAGTAGAATCGGCATTATGGAAGAATACCAGCTTCGAATAAAGCGGGTTATTGTTATTGATGATCGTGTGCATCGCCAGGTGAAGGATGGAATAGTTTCGGGCATTTTTCTTGAAACTACCTTCAGTAGCTTCATCCCCTTCAAATACTTTACTTTTGAATATCTTTTTCAGGTTTTGTACTTCTACCTGGGCTCCGGGAATAGGAAGCAGGTAATCTCTATATGTTTTTCCTCTTAAAAGTTCTTCAACCTTTACTCCTTTGATATTTTCGTAGGTTGGGGCAAAAGCAAGCACCTTATGATTTGTATTGGCTTCGGGATTCCTGAAACCTTCAAATAAAGCAGTGGCAGATGGAGCATAGCTTATGGGTGACTGTTTAATAAGATATGAAAGCCCTCTGTAGCCTTTTGTTTTTGGTTCCGGTAGTTTGGTGAGTAAAATATCAAATGAAAGATAGCCAAGATCAGCATCAGGAACAACAATCAGGTCCTTGCCTTTAATAATCGCTTCTGCGGGTTCAAGTAATACTTTATACAGATTATTGGATGCTTTTGTAAAGGATTGAAAATCTTCAGGTGAATAGTTATTGAAGGATTTCCCGATCAGCATCTCCCTAATCGTTTTCAGGTTATTATAAAATGTTGAATCCAGACTTCTTACAAATAAATTGCAACTATCATGGTTAACAGCAAAGGTATAGACCACTGAATCTGACAATGCAAACTCAACCAGGGCCTGGTTTGGATTTAACCTCTTACGGGTATTGTTGATACTGATTACAGAGTTATCGTATTTGAGATTATAATATGCAGGGTATTGAGTTTCTACTACTTTAATCAGACTGTCATGTTGCCTGCTTAATTCAAAAATGGTTGTATTCCAGAGATTAATCTTATCCTGGTTGGCATTTCGTTTAGTACCTTCATCAAAGAGCAGCTTGTTATAAAAAGCAATATCTGATTTAAGGCGACTGTCAAGTTTCCTCAGTTTATCAGGGATTTTCCCCAGATCTTTAGCTTCCATATCTCTCAGGTAGGACAGCAGGACTGAAGATTTCCCCTTTTCTGAATAGATAAATGCTTTTTCAATCGCTTTTTTGTCATGTGTTTGATTGTACAGTTCAACCTGTACCTTGATGGCATTTAATAAGGTGTTTTTTTCACTTCCCGCTATCAGAAGTTTACTGTCTTCCTCCTGGTATGAGGAACGGAGCATTTCCATAAGTTCCAGTGAAAGATCATAAGTAGCAGCACTTGAATAAAGATAATCCAGGCGTTTAGGTTCAGATCTGTACAGTGAGAAGAGAGCTGACGCTTTTCCTGAAAGCATGTTCAGCTGGATATAATTCAGGTTGTTTTTTTCTGGACTTGGATTTTTAAGAATGTCAGGATCGCTGAAATTTGCGAAACCGGAAATGAGTGCTTTCTGGAAATAGTCAAGCGAAAGACGGTATTGTTTATTCCTTTCATGAAAATTGGCAATAAAAAGATAGGCATATCCAACATCCCTGCTTTTTTCTCCATAAGCTTTCAGGTAAATGTTCAATCCTTGATTCAGGAATTTAATAGCTTTTGCATTGTTTCCTGTAATAGAGCAAAATTCACCATATTTAAAATAGGTGAGGGCTGTTTCCGGATGTTCAGGACCGTTTAACTGAACACTGCTGTTGATCGCTCTTTCATAAAAGATTTCGGCTTCCTTGTTCTTTACTTGCAGGAAATTGATATTTGCTAGCCCCCTGAGGATTTTAACAGAATTGTGACGTTTTTCACCAATCTTAAGTCCTTCCAGGTAGTAATTACTGGCTGCAGTGAAATCTCCCTTTTTTTCATAGATAAATCCAAGGTTAAGCAATGCAGTAATCAAGTCCGACTGATTACCTGTCGGGCTGGATTGAATAATTGCCAGTGCTTTGTTATAATAGGAGAGGGCTTTCTCAATATTCGCCTTATTAACATATATAGCGCCAATATTCAGATAAATAGATGCAAGTTTGTAGGATTTCTTGTCTTTCAATTTGAAGATTTCTTCTGATTGAGTAAGCACTTCAAGGGCCTTCTCATCTTTCCCAATCAAATTGAATAATCGTCCAATATTTAAATAAACCAGGGCTAGCTTAGGATCATTTTTATCCAGGATGGATGTATTTAGTAGGAGAGAGTGCTGGAAAAGTTCCATGGCTTCATCAAATTCTCCCCTCAAAGCATGGATAATACCAACATTTTGAATAAACATTGCATAGTCCACTGTTTTATTCATCCCAAGGCTATCATAGCTTTTTACTGCTTTGGTATAGTAAGTAAAAGCCTCATCATAATTCCCCAGGTAATAACTATTGGTGCCCATTCCATTGTAGATGAGGGCCACAGCAGTATCTTTTTTAATACCCAGGCTGAGTCGTAGGTTTAAAGCTTGCTGGAATCCGGAACTTGATTTTTCATATTCACCATCTTCAGAAAGCAGAATTGCACGTTTCTGGATCAAACTTGAATACTCAATACTCCTGACACTGATTTTATTTCGGGCAATACTATCCCATTTATCGAGAGCACGCGTGGCTTCCTTGATATCTGGTTTGAAACGGTAACAATCAACAATACCATTAACACCCTGGACCCATTTATCCCAGGTATTGGATTTGAAATAAAATTCTGTTGCTTTTGTATAAAAAACGATTGCACTATCATAGGCATTTCGCTTTTTGCATTGATCCCCCTTTCTCCAAATCATTTTGCAATGAATCAGAAGATTCTGTATTAGGAGATTGTTTACACTGTGTAAAAAGAAACAGGATGAAAAACAAAACGACTCCCATCTTATATGGCTGCTGGAACACCAACGATAATCCTGCCATATGGTTGCGCCTAGAGAGCACGTGTTTCGATTTAGTATAATTTGAAACTGTTTACTATTTGCAAATATACCTTTATTTGTTTAAAAACTTTAGACAAAAAAGGGGACATAATTGTCCCCTTTTATTGTCAAAAGATCTTAGATTAATTTGTTTTCAATAGTCTGATCGTTTGTGTGTTGCTGCCTGACAAGCTCAGCTTGCAGAAGTAGCTTCCGGGGGTCAATCCGCTTCCTTCAATAGTGAGTGAGTGGTATCCTTGTGCAACCTCGCCAATTTTGTATTCCCTTATCTGACGTCCATTGTAATCAAAAATTGCAATGTTGACGTCGCCGGAATTTGGCAAGTAGTATGCCAATGTGGTGGATGTTGTAAAAGGATTGGGGTAGTTGCTCAGCTTAAGAGCTGGCATCGAGTATTCAATAATTGGAGCCTGTAATTTGGCATCCTTGATTTCAGTGTAGGTATTGCTTACAAGACTTGAATTTCCATTCAGAGTAAATTTAGCACTCATACCCTCTGCAAAGTTGGCATTGGTTCTGCAATGGAAAGTGATGAGGCTTGAGCCTTCTTCGAGTTGTAATGTTCCACCATTGAGGTCGTTCCATACCAGGCTGATGCGGTTGCCATCAATCTCATATTCATAACCTTCTACAGGGAATTCAATGGATTCGATGGTAACAATTTCAGAAGGATAGTTTACAAAGAGTCCGGCTCCGCTTAAGGTCAGTGCATCATTTGTTCTGATTGATACGGTGAATGGCTCATTGGCAGTTACTTTTAATGATTCTGACATAGCCATTGGATAAGCTTCCAGGTCTCTTGTTCCGGGTACGAATACGCCGCCAACATCACCTGATGAGGAACCTGTCAGGCCACCGGGTCTGGAGTCTTTTAAATCGGTGACTTCAATTATTTCATTCAAGAACACCCACTCACCAATTGGGAAAGCAGTCCCTCTAACAATATGCCTGACGATAAGATTATAGTCAGCCAGACTGATAGTTCCGTTTCCGGTAACATCAGCAGCAAGGGTCTGGATATCATCAAATGGGTAAAATCCAAGGATATGGAATAACACCAGGGTGGCATCAACCATATTAACACCAACACCAGGACTGTTTTTTGTACCAATAATCTGGTAGGTGCCAGCCTGAATATTTGTAAAAAGATAATTTCCGTCAGGTCCAGTAGTAAATGAAGAGATTTGGTTACTCTCCAGGTTTTTCAGGGTAACAACAGCCTGATTAATCGGCCTGGTAGAATCACCATGGTAAAGACAAGTTCCTGATACAGTACCGGCTTGTACAATCTGACCAATAAAGATCGCGAGCAGTATGGACAGTAAATTTTTCATGTTTTTTTTGTTTTAGGGTAATTGCTTGTTTTCTATAATAGATTGCTTGTTTGGAATCCTTGTAATATAGTGTGCTTGATTTTTCAACTCATTCAACTAAATCTGCCGTCCCCTCTTTTCAGTCTAATAGATTGTATTTCTCTGGCCTGTTTATTACCTTTATCCACTAATCAATAAAAGGTAATACATTTTGTCATTTTTTTTATATTGAAGTCAATGAATTTACGAAGCGGTATCAGTTCAGAGTTATTAATGCCATTGCATTCAGATACTCAAAATTCAGAAATTGAAATTGCAACAGTATAATAGGTGTATTTCTTTCGCTCTGATGAAAAAATTTGTTCAATATATTATTTCCTTTTTCTATTAATGCTATTAACTCTTAAAAGTGATATACAGCTTCAAAAATCAGTAATCGTAATTAGCTAAAAAACAAAGGTTTGTATTTCGATGAAAAAAAGTTTAAAAAAAAGTTGTAAATCCGTATTACCTTTTTTCAAAATCTGGATAATACTCGTCTGATGATCCACTACTCTGATGAAGCAATAGTTGAAGGACTAAGACTGCGTAGCGACTACATTATCAGTTTCGTTTACAGGGAATTTTTTCCATTGATAAAATACCTTGTTAACGAAAATACTGGTTCTGATGAAGACGCAGAGGATGTATTTCAAGACGGTTTGATCATTGTCTATAAGAAAATCAGTGAAAATCAACTCACGCTTACCAGTTCTTTCAAAACGTTTTTGTACTCTGTTTGCAGAAACCTTTGGCTTCAAAAGTTAAATAAGAGGAAAGCAATTTTCGATAAATTAACTGATGTAGAAGAATATCTCGATTTACCGGCTGATATTCTGAAAGAGGTTTCAAACGAGCAGGTGGAAATGCAGAGATTAGTCCAATTGCATTTCCTCTCTTTACATGAAGATTGTCAAAAAGTGTTGCGGTTATTTATGAAAGATGTTCCGTTACGCGAAATTGCAACGATCATGGGCTTTAAAACTGAGAAGTATGCAAAAACCAGGAAATACCTCTGTAAGGAAGAACTGAAGAAGAGAATTGCAAATGACCCCAGATGTCAAAAATTTTTTAGGTATGAAGAATAACTTTAAACACTCGGCTAGCGTTGAGCAGTTTCTTTCCGGCGAAATGTTGCCCGCCGAAAGAGAAAACTTTGAGCGGGAGGTTGCTTCCAATCCGGGTTTAGCTGCTGAACTCAGATTCTCCAAAGCAATTGATGATGCCCTTCTAAAGGATGATGTTATCGATTTCAGGAAAAAACTCCTTGTTACATACAGGGAAAACAAGAAGGAACAACGTGATGTTCCGGTTGTAAGACTTCAAATCAGGAAATTCTGGTATGCAGCTGCATCCTTTATTCTTCTGGCAACATTGGGCTCAACCTTGTATTTCTCCTTGCCATCAGGAAATTCTACTGATAGTCTTTTCAAACAATATTATTCTTCCGAAAACCTTGTAGATGTTACCAGGGCTGGAGATGCAAATATTGTTGAAGCAGTTATTAAATTCCAGGAAAAGGACTACCAGCTCTCAGCAAGGTTATTCCAGAAAATCCTTGAAAAAGACAACAATAATATTGCTTGCTGGTTCTACTTCGGTATCTCAAGTATTGAAACTGAAAACTTTGAACAGGCTGAAAAAGCTTTCAACCACATCATTGCCGACAATGGAAATCTCTATGTTGAACATGCTGAATGGTACCTTGGCCTGTCTTACCTGAAAAGCAATCAATTGGATAAAGCAAATCAACAGTTTGTATCGATCAGTAAAAATTCTGATAATGTTCATCAGGATGACGCAACACGACTGATTGATAAACTGAAATAAAGATAATTCTCCTCCATCACTCTGCTTAAGGTCGACGAGTTTCGTCGGCCTTTTCTTTTTTTCCCAAGATAAAAATTGAGCTATCTGATACTTCTCATAATTTTGATTTGACAGGTTCCTTCATCACCAAGGTATTTCGCAAAATAAAGCCCCGGAGAAGCGTTGTTGCCATTATTTGAAGTGCCATCCCATTCAATAGTATAGGAGGTCAGACCTCCTGAAGGGATTGAAAAACTTTTTATAATAACGCCGTTTGAATTATAAATATCTAACTGTCCTTCATGAATTCCTTGTGGAACGATGATCTGACATGTTTCATGAAAAGGATTTGGAACTGCCTTAAGCATTTCCATTCCCTCATACTCTTCTCCTCCAAAAACCATATCGTAATGGGTTCTGAATATTGTCCAATGGCCATCCCTTAATGATTCCCATAATAACTGGATTTGAAAAACACCCTGGTCAACCGAAGAGAAGAAATGCGGATTACGATCAGGTCCCTCAAATTCCGATTGATTTTCATAAAAACCTATAGTATTTGGATATCCTGTCATAATTTCATCATTACCCAATGAATCAGTTACAAAAGTGATAAATGAAGGGAATTTTGTGACAATCGGGAAATCGAACAAATCCGGAGAGTGATAATTGAATTGTGTGGATCTGTGTTCAAAAATTTCTGGCCCAAAATAATGGAGTTCGGCATACATGACTCCCAGCTTTTCCCCGGGAATTTTGTTTTGCCAAACATAGAGCCCATTGGATGCACCGAATTCATTGAAGCCCTTGCATTGTTCAATTTCACTGCTTTGTCCCTGGGAATAAAGTTCATTAGGTCCAGTGAAAAGATAATTCCCCGATTGATATTCTCTTTCGAAGTAATAAACATTGGATGAATCATCAGGAGTATCAAGATAGAGAAGGTTGGCTTCGGTTCCGGCAGGATCTGAGCCATTTGCCTCCACAAGAACCTCAGGTGGATAAAAGGAAAGGTTTGATACATTTAAGCTGGAAACCAAAATTTTACCCTGGTTTTCCCAGGTAACATATTTCCCCCATGAATTGGATATACTCAAGTTCTGATCATCACCGGGCAACATTGATAATTCCTGAGGTGCTGAGAAATTACCATCCAGGTTGTATTTCATGTAATAAATACCTTTCTGACCAGAAATATCAGATTCATAGAAGAGAATAAAAGCAGTATCCTGAATAGGCTGATAGTCAGGGATCATATACAATGGATGCCGGAAATGCACCCCTGGAGCTGAAAGCAATTCTACGGGCTCAGTGAGCATTCCATCCTCAATTCCACGGTAATAGAGGGAAGTTGATGTGGTATCTGTAGAACGTTCCCAGAATATAAGGATCTGATCATTCCAGAAATTATCCTTATAGTTGACAAGGCAGGGATTGGTGTTATCGGCAGAAGAATCTGTCAGGGCTTGCTGTGGAAGCCAGAAATAGAATTGTGCATGGACCTTTGTTAATGGCACTGCAATGAATAGACAAAGTGTAAAGACACTCTGTAAAATAATAAAACCTGTCTTTTTCATATTTTGATAGAATAAATATCAAAATTAAAAAAAACAGGTTTCTGATGCGGATAATCAGTCTGTTTATTTGAGTAATTGTTCAGAGCTGAGGAGTAGGTCAATATACTGTGCCCTTTTATAAATAAATGGATCTTTAACTTCTGATTTAGACAGCTTGCCTTTAAATTCAGATATTTTGCCAAATCCTTTTGCACTCATCCAGTTGGTAAGATCTTCAAGCATTGTAGCAATATATTCAGCTTTGTGTTTGTAGAGGGTACTAACCACCTGAACACAATCGGCACCGGCGAGAAGCATTTTTACTACATCATTCCCATTATAGATACCAGAATTGGCACAGATGGATGCAGAGATCTGCTTGTAAAGCAAACCTGAATAACGCAACGACAGGCGATAGTCTCCTTCATGGCTCAGGTTAAAAGGAGCAATGTGTTTGATTTCCTCTGTATTGATCTCAGGTTCAAACAGTTTGTTAAATATGACTACTCCTGCTGCGCCGGCTTTATCGAATCGGGAAATTGTGTGCAGAGGATTGGAATAGAATGAGCTTAATTTAACACTCACCGGAATGGTCACCTTATTCTTTACCAGTCTCATGAGTTCAACCTGGTGTTCTTCAATTCCACGGCCATCAGTTTCAAAATCTTTTGGAACATAAAAGAAGTTGAGTTCTAAGGCATCTGCACCTGCTTTTTCGAGAAGCCGGGCATATTCAACCCAGGTTTCATCCTCTAGGCAGTTCAGACTGGCAATTAATGGAATGGAAAGGTTTTCTTTTGCTTTTCTGAAATTTACAAGATGAACTTCGGCACCGGCATGTTGTAACTTCGGGTGAAGGCTGATCATTTCGGCATTCATTTCATTGAATGAACCCATTGCGTCATCCATCTGAGCGCTCTCCAGGTGGATCTGTTCTTCGAATAAGGTCTTATAAACAATTGCTGAAGCACCGGCTTCTTCCAGCTTTTTAAGCTGATGGATGTCACTTGACATACTGCTGGCACCGGCAATAATTGGGTTCTTTAACTTCAGACCCAAATATGTGGTCGAAAGGTCAGTCATTTTTATATCCTCCTGTTTATTAATAAGTTAAAATGAATTGATTTCTGGTTGATGAAAGTAATTTCAAACCCGAAAGGTAGTAATAATTTCATATGAAGGATTTGTAATACCTGAGAATTAACAATTTTTGAGGAGACAGGTTGACAAATTTTAAAGTATTGGTGGGTTAAATACTGCACAATCTAAAATCAATTTAAATAAGTCGATTTGAGTGGAATTAATCCCTTATTTCCCATTCAATAAACTTTAAATAAGTAATTTTGCACCGCAAAAAAAGAATACTTCATAAAATATTTTTCGAAGTTAACATTAAACTCTATCATATGACGAGTAAGAACAAATTCCTGACCTGCGACGGTAACTATGCAGCAGCGCATATTGCCTATATGTTTAGTGAAGTAGCAGCAATTTATCCCATCACGCCTTCATCCACTATGGCTGAATATGTTGATGAATGGTCAGCAAACGGGAAAAAGAATATTTTTGGTGAAACCGTTCGCGTTGTTGAAATGCAGAGTGAAGGCGGTGCCTCCGGAGCTGTGCATGGTTCATTACAAGCTGGTGCTTTAACCAGCACTTTCACTGCATCCCAGGGCTTACTATTAATGATACCCAACATGTATAAAATGGCTGGTGAACTATTGCCAGGTGTTTTTCATGTTTCGGCCAGAAGTCTTGCCGCACAAGCCCTTTCAATTTTTGGAGACCATAGTGATGTTTATTCTGCACGCCAGACAGGTTTCGCCATGCTGGCAACCGGTAGCGTTCAGGAAATTATGGATATTGCTGGTGTAGCACATCTTGCCTCTATTCGTTCAAGGGTTCCTTTCGTGCATTTCTTTGATGGTTTCCGCACCTCTCATGAAATTCAGAAAGTAGAATATCCTTCTACTGAAGACATGGCCAAACTGATCGATTGGAAATCATTAAAGGCATTCCGCGACAGAGCACTTAATCCGGAACATCCTGTTACCAGGGGCACTGCTCAGAATCCAGACATATATTTCCAAAGTCGGGAAGCCGCAAATCCTTTTTATATGAAGGTTCCTGATATTGTTGAAGAATATATGCAGGAAATTTCCAAAGCAACCGGTCGCGAGTATCATCCTTTCACTTATTACGGTGCTAAAGATGCTGAGAATGTGATTGTTGCTATGGGTTCAATCACTGAAACCATTAAGGAAGTTATTGATCATCTGAATGCTAAGGGAGAAAAATTGGGACTGATCAGCGTTCACCTCTATCGTCCATTCTCTCCAAAATACTTGTTCAATGTAATGCCCAAAGGGGTCAAAAGGATTTGTGTTCTTGACCGTACCAAGGAACCAGGGGCAACCGGAGATCCACTCTTCCTTGACATCAAGGAAGTATTCTATGAAAGTGAAAATCGCCCAATGATTATTGGCGGTCGCTATGGCTTAAGTTCGAAAGATACAACTCCAGCCATGATCATCTCCGTTTTCAATAACCTGAAGATGAATGAACCAAAGAATCATTTCACATTAGGGATTGTTGATGATGTAACATTTACTTCTTTACCCCAGATGCCTGAAATTGACCTGGCTGATAAAGGAACTTTCCAGGCTAAGTTCTATGGTATTGGTTCTGATGGAACTGTTGGAGCTAACAAGAATTCCATTAAAATTATCGGTGATTCCACAGATAAATATGCACAGGCTTATTTCGCATATGATTCAAAGAAATCCGGAGGGGTTACTACTTCTCACCTTCGTTTCGGAGATCATCCAATTCGTTCACCTTATCTCGTTAATACACCTGACTTTGTAGCTTGTCACGTTCCTGCTTATCTCACCAGGTACGATTTGCTCAAGGGCCTTAAAAAAGGAGGGACATTCCTTCTGAACAGTATATGGGATGGAGAAGAAACCAAGAACCGACTGCCGGATCATATGAAGAAATACCTGGCAGAAAATGAAATTAACTTCTACATCATTAATGCTACTAAGATTGCTGAAGAAATCGGGCTTGGAAACAGGACCAATACCATTACCCAGGCTTCTTTCTTCAAAATTTCCGGTGTGATTCCTTATGAAACAGCGCTTACTGAAATGAAGAATGCTGTTAAGAAATCTTTTGGCCGTAAGGGAGAAGAAATTGTCAAGATGAATATCGAAGCAATTGAAATGGGAGCTGAAGTAGAAAAGGTTGCCATCCCAGCCGAATGGAAAAATATTAAGGTAGCTGAAACGAAGGATACCAGGAATATTCCGGACTTCATAAAGAATGTGGTTGAACCTATCAATACAATGAAAGGTGACGACCTGCCTGTTAGCGCTTTCCTCGGACGTGAAGATGGTACTTTCCCTGCCGGAACTACCGCTTTCGAAAAACGAGGCATCGCTGTCAATGTACCTGAATGGGTTTCAGGTAACTGTATTCAGTGTAATCAATGCGCATTTGTTTGTCCTCACGCTGCTATTCGTCCATTCCTGCTTAATGAAGAGGAGTTGAAGGGATTCCCTGCAGATACCGCAACATTAAAAGCTATTCCAAAGACCTTCGACGGTTTACAGTTCCGTATCCAGGTTAGCCCATTGGATTGCACAGGTTGTGGAAATTGTGCTGATGTTTGTCCTGCCAAGGTTAAAGCATTAGTAATGAAGCCACTGGATTCCCAGAAACACGAAATCAGTAATTGGGAGTATGTAGCTTCAAATGTAACTTATAAGGATACCATTGCTCCTAAAGACCAGAATGTTAAAAATAGTCAGTTTGCCCAGCCTTTATTTGAGTTCTCCGGAGCTTGTGCCGGTTGTGGTGAAACTCCCTATATCAAATTAATCACCCAGCTTTATGGTGACAGGATGATGGTTGCAAATGCAACAGGTTGTTCTTCCATTTATGGTGGTTCAGCTCCTTCAACTCCTTATACTGTAAATGCGGATGGATGTGGTCCGGCCTGGGCTAACTCACTATTTGAAGATAATGCTGAGTACGGACTAGGTATGGCACTTGGTGTTGGTAAACTTCGTACCCGCATTGCTGAACGAATGAGTAAGATAATTGAAGGCGGCTATAATGAAGAATTGAAGAATGCTTGTCGTGAGTGGATTGAAAACATGGAGAATCCAACCGGTTCAAAAGAAGCCTCAGCAAAAGTTCTTCCTTTACTGGAGAAGGAAAATGATGATTTATGCAAAGAGATCAGTGCATTGAAACAGTATTTCATCAAGAAATCGGTATGGATGTTTGGCGGAGATGGTTGGGCCTATGATATTGGTTACGGTGGATTGGATCATGTGCTGGCATCAGGTGAAGATGTAAACGTGCTTGTTCTTGACACTGAAGTCTATTCAAATACAGGGGGTCAGGCTTCGAAATCAACTCCGGTAGGAGCTGTTGCGAAGTTTGCTGCTTCAGGCAAGAGAGTTCGTAAAAAAGACCTGGGAATGATGGCTATGAGCTATGGTTATGTTTATGTTGCCCAGGTTGCTATGGGAGCCAACCAAACCCAATTCCTTAAAGCTCTGCGTGAAGCCGAAGCTTACCCGGGACCTTCATTGATCATTGCTTATTCAACCTGTATCAATCATGGTTTGCATGCAGGTATGGATAAAGCTCAGGATCAGCAGGATAAAGCAGTTCAGGCCGGTTATTGGGCTAATTATCGCTTCAATCCTGCACTGGAAGCTGAAGGAAAGAACCCATTCCAGCTTGATTCAAAAGAACCTGACTTCACAAAGTTCCAGGAATTCCTCAAATCTGAAGTACGTTATACTTCACTCATGAAGTCATTCCCTGCTCAGGCTATAGAATTATTTGAAGCTGCTGAACAGAATGCAAAATGGAGGTATAATTCCTATAAACGACTGGCGGAACAGGATTTTTCGAAATAATGTTCGTTAGCTAATGTAAAAGCCGGGTCCTTGTTTGGATCCGGTTTTTTTTTGAACTTAAATAGAAAATAATCAAATATTATCCGGACGAAAGAGTTATCAGAATCTGGTTATATATTTACACAGACATTCACATATAAATGAATAGTTAAACAGATTTTAGATACAAATCCTATATTTACTTCATGGATTCGAACATATCAAACATTTTTATGTTTCAAGCAACTGATTACTAACTTATCAATACAACTATGAAAACCTTTCAGCGCATTACCCTTTTTAGTTTTTTTGTTTTTTCTGGTTTTTTGCTAACTGCTCAAACCAGCATGCCGGAGATTGTCTTTAAAGAAGATCCCCTGACCCATAATATGCATATTGCATCGGATGGCGAATTTCTTTTTACTTGCAATGGTGGAGTAGCTGATAAAGGGCAGGTATCTATTTTCCGTCTTAACGGGGAGAAAATCGGCTCCTATTCATTTCCCCTTGATATGCGCAGTATTATGTATAATCCTTCAGATAAGAAGCTTTACATAAGTACCTATGATAAGAAAATATACAGAATTAATGATGTGAAGATGGGTAGCTATGTGGAAGTGATGACCTTCGAAGACAGGGATGGCCAAAGCACTCCAGCCATTGATGCCAAAGGAAAGTACTTCTGTTTCTATGAAGATGGAGTGGTTTACATGTATGATATTAAGAAAGGAAAACTCAAGAAAAAAATCTCAGGCTTAAATCTTGCCCCCCATGCTCCTGATCAAAGTGTCGCCATAGCAATTGATAAAAAGCATATTTATCTCTGGAATTCTTATGAACAGCTAATTTTGGCTTTTGATTTGAAAGGCAAGTATATTAAGACATTTAAAGTGAACCAGGGAGACTATATGTTTTCTCTTTCAACGGCTAATGGAATGGTTTGGGTTTCAACCGATGGAAATTATGATGTAGGTACATGGTATGGTTATCGCTTTTGGTAGCATATTCTATTATAAAAAGATAAGAGGCTGTCTCAAAAATCCTGAGACAGCCTCTTCCATTTATAGCTTTTGACTACTATCGAATACTGATATCATAAGGCATCAGGGCTTGTACACCTTTTATCTGGCTCATATTTTTTAGGTATTCCAGGTAGTTATAGGCAGGACCCAGCTGCTGTTTCATTAGAACAGATGTGTTGTCGCCATTGAAGGCTTCCATGATCCTGGTGAATGGATCTTTCACAAACGGTAGTTCCATGGTCTTATAATCTTTCAGATTTGCCAGTGTTGCAGCGGCTTTTATTGCGTCATTCAGTCCACCGAATTCATCAATTAATCCAAGCCTTTTTGCATCGGTTCCACTCCATACTCTACCCTGACCGATACTGTCAACACCTGCAACATTCATTTTGCGGCCTTCAGCTACATGTGAAATAAAAGTCGAGTAGATATCTTCAATTTCCTTTGTAATGAACTTCTTTTCATCTTCAGACATGGGCCTGTTTAGTGGAATGTAATCAGCATATGTGTTAGTCTTTACCCCATCGAAGGTGATCCCAAGTTTATTGTTGAAAAACTTCTGGGTGTTTGGAATGATCCCAAAAACCCCGATTGAGCCCGTAAGGGTAGTAGGGCTGGCATATACTTTAGAAGCACCACAAGCGATATAGTATCCTCCGGAAGCAGCCAGGTCGCCCATTGATACTACGACTGGTTTCACCTTTTTTGATAAAGTTACTTCTCTCCAGATGACATCTGAAGCAAGGGCGCTTCCTCCGGGAGAATTCACTCTCAGGACAATAGCTTTCACTTTATCATCAAGCCTTGCCTTCCTGATTGCTTTAGAGATCCTCTCTGATCCAATGGAGCCTTCATCGCCTTCCCCAGAGATAATATTTCCGGCGGCATAGATCACAGCAATTTTGTTGGAGGATGAAGAGCCTTCACCTTCATTCATTGGACTATCAGCATATTTAGAAAATTTGAGCAGATTGAGATCTTTGATGGAAGCACTTCCAACCCGTCCTTTTAATTCTTCAAGTAGTTCATCCTTATACATAAGTTTGTCCACCAGTTTAAGCTGAACAGCATCCTGTGGACTCTGGCATAAAAACTTGTCGGCAATTGTATTTAGCTGGTCGGTTCCGATTTTGCGGCTCTCAGAAATCCCTTTTAGCATTTGGTTCCAGATGGCTGAAACATAGGTAAGTGTCTGCTCTTTGCTTGCATCACTCATCTTATCCAGCATAAAAGGCTCTACAGCGCTCTTGAATTTTCCATGACGAATGATTTGAGCTTCAATATCAAGCTTTTCAAGCATTCCCTTGAAGAAGACAACATCACCGGAGAGGCCTTTTAATTCTAAACTTCCTGCCGGATTCAGGTAAATTTTATCTGAAACACTAGCCAGGTAATATGATTTCTGAGTGTACATTTCAGCATAGCTGACAATGAATTTTCCTGATTTTTTAAATTCAATCAGCGCATTACGGATTTCTTCCACCGTAGCCATTCCCGTTGGAATGATGGAAAGGTCCAGGTATATACCTTTAATGTTTGAATCTTTGGATGCATTTTGCAGTGCTTCAAGAATGTCATTCAATCCCATTCCTTTTGTGCTGCTCATGGAATTGAAATCGAAAGATGCAAATGGGTTTTCAGGTGCCCTGTCAGATATCTCATTATCAAGTGCAAGCAGAAGAATCGTATTGTCTTTTACAACAACAGTTTCTTTCTTTGTAAACGAAATGGCTGAAGCAATAATGGCAAAAAAGAGCAAAAAGGCTACCAGGCTGGCCAAAATGAAACCTAGCATGGAAGCAAAAGTGAATTTAAAGAATTCTCTCATAGTGTATAGTTTTTAACTTAAGTAGACGTCATCATCAATACGAAGTTACAAAATCTGGTCGGTATGGTGAAAAAAGAATTTCGGCATTGTTGAAAACTTACACTTCAAAATTCAGCAAGCCACAATTGACATTTGGATTCAAATTGTACCTTTGGATTTTACGGTCGGGATGTCTAGAGTATTTCTATCCTTAGGGAGTAACAAGGGCGACAGGCTCGGTGCATTAGGCAGTGCATTGGGAAAATTGGAGGCACTGGTGGGCAGGGTGATTTCAGTTTCATCTGTTTATGAAACAGAACCGTGGGGGTTTATATCAGACCAGCAGTTTCTGAATATGGCAGTGGAGATAGAGTCAATCCTTGGCCCTGAGCAATTGCTCGAAGTTTTGCTGAGCATTGAAAAAGAGATGGGCAGGGTAAGGCTACAGGGAGGTTATGCCTCCCGATTGATTGATCTCGATATTCTCCTTTATGATGATCAGGTTATTGAAAGAGAATTCATTCAATTACCCCATCCAAGGCTGCATATCAGGAAGTTTGTACTGATCCCTTTGGCTGAAATTGCACCCGGGCACTTTCATCCTGTATTGAGAAAGACTATAAGTGAATTAATGCAGGAATGTGATGATCAAACACAGGTTACCTGCTTTATGGACCGAAGTCATCCTGAGTTTAAGTTTAAATATTGAAGAATTCAGGATTACAAAACAAATATCCTTATCTGTTTACAACACTTTGAATGAACACACCTTATAAATACATTGCTATTGAAGGGAATATTGGAGCAGGGAAGACTACCTTGTCCACACGGCTTGCAGAGCAATTTAATGCCAGGTTGATCCTGGAGCAGTTTGAAGATAATTCCTTCCTTCCCAAATTTTATGAGGACCCTGAACGGTATGCTTTTCCACTTGAATTATCTTTCCTGGCAGATAGATACCAACAATTGAAAAATACCTTGAATGTCCAGGATCTGTTTCATCCTTTTACGGTAGCGGATTACTTCATTCATAAGTCATTGATATTTGCCAGGAAAACCCTGAATGACCAGGAGTTTACACTGTATTCAAGGTTGTTTGCAATCATTGATAATGCGTTGCCAAAACCTGATCTGTTAGTTTACTTGTACCTGAATATCGGAAGGTTACAGGAGAATATAAGGAACAGGGGCAGGAGTTATGAGCAGAATATACAGGATGGTTACCTGCTGAAGATACAGGAAGGTTATTTTGATTATATACGACAGCAGCAAGGGATGAGGGTTTTACTGATTGATACCAATAATCTTGATTTTGTAGCGAGAAAGTCGGATTATGATCGCTTACTGGACTTGATTATGCAGGAGTATCCAATTGGTGTGCATCGCCTGGTTGCATAACTGATTAGGTTAACTGATTCTTCTTTTCTAAATTTGTAATCTAATTTTCAATACATTAAGTAATTAATTTTCAATTCAGTTTATGGAAGGCGTTTCGATTCTCACTTGGATAATGCTCATTGTGTTACTGATTATGGCTATAGCTATCTTTATGCTACTTGCCAGATTAAAAAAGCATGATGCTGATTTTCATCGCATTACTACAGAGAATGATAACCTCATTGATGAGCTGGAAAGAGTAAAAAATGAACTGCATTTTAATCGTGAAAAAGCCGGTGAATCAGACCGCCTGAAATCTGCTTTTCTATGTAATATGTCCCATGAAATCCGCACACCTCTTCATGCAATAATGGGATTTTGCGGATTGATTGCAAATACTGCTATTTCTGACACAGAAAAGGTTAAATATGCGAATGTCATTAATCGTAATGTTGATTCAATGTTAGAGTTGGTGAATGACATATTTGATATTGCCCAGGTTGAAGCGGGTATTACTCATGTTGAAGATGAACCTGTAAAAGTGAACGATTTGCTGGGTGCGGTTCAAACCTGGATCAACCTTGAAAAAGACAATGCAGGAAAGGAATATTTGCAGGTGAAAGTAATGAAGGGCAATAAGGACAATGACTTCTTTATCTATACCGATGGTTATAAGCTTCGCCGCACCTTGAATAACCTGGCAGCTAATGCATTAAAATACAGTACAGAAGGATTTATAGAAATTGGTTATAGATTCGGATCTGAAAATATGGTAGAATTTTTTGTGAAAGATGAAGGAATAGGTTTCTCAAAAGATAAACTGGATATCATTTTTCAACGTTTCCGCCAGTTGGATGAAAGCCAGACACGGCAATATGGTGGCCTGGGGTTAGGCTTAACAGTGGCTGATAAGTTTGTCGGACTTCTGGGAGGCACAATGTGGGCTGAAAGTGAACCCGGACAAGGTTCTACCTTTTGGTTTGCCATACCTTACCGTAAGCACCCATTCCCTGTAAACCAAACAGTTGCTTAATGTCTGGTGTTAATCGCTCAATAATAGCTGCTTTCATTAATCCCGGGGCTTTCAAACCATATTCTTTTGTATTCTCCATTGCCCTGCTGCTGTTATCCTTTACCGCATCTTCACAAAGCATTGTCAGCAGCTTTGATTCCACTGTCAGATATCCACATCTTCAGATTGAGAGATCAATGATATATTCTCCTGTTCATGAATATATGTACTCTCATCATCCATATATCACCAGTTTCAATGGCCGTTTTATTGCTACCTGGTCTAATGGCATGAAAGATGAAGATGACCCGGGTCAAAGAGTGAGCATCAGTTATTCAGATGATTTTATTCATTGGACTTCTCCCATAAGCCTGGCTGAACCGGGGACAGACAGTAATGGTATTCCTGAAATTCTCACAGCTGCCGGCTTCTATACGAATCAACAAGGTCTGGTAGCTTACTATGGATCGTACACAAAAAACCGTACTTCTACTCGTCTTTATGCCAGGACATCAACAGATGGAATAATCTGGGGAAAAACCATAGATTTGAATCTTCCTGTTATTCCCAATCATGCTCCTGCATTATTAAAAAATGGCCGGTTGCTGATCTGTGGAAATTTTACATTTCCATTTTCTGATGATAATTCGGGATTAAGTGGTTGGACGCAATCAGGATTTTATCCACAGGAATTGGGAAACGTAAGTGATAATCCCTGGAGTTTCTGGAAGATTTCCAAAGCCATTGAGCTGCCAGTGAGTCTTTGCGAAGGATCCTTCTATCAAACAGAGGATAACATAATTCATATGTTTTTACGATCGGCAGGGATAACTTTTGCCGGTTATTTATGGTTGACAGAGAGTGCGGATAATGGAATTAGTTGGTCAAGACCTGTCGCCACAACTTTTCCCGATAATGACCATAAGTTTCATTTCGGTAGGTTAAATGATGGAAGATATTATTATGTTGGTTGCCCGGTTTCATTTCCAAGGGAGAGAAGAAGCCCGTTGGTCCTGTCCATTTCAACTGATGGGAAGTTATTCGATCGTCACTTTATTATAGCCGATTCACCTTACTCCAGGCGTTCAGAAGGGCGATATAAAGCCGGGCAATATGGTTATCCATCTACTTTTGAAAAGGATGGATACCTTTATATTATCGTTTCAAGACAAAAGGAGGGAATAGAGGCTATGCGTGTGAACCTCGCTGAATGCAAATGATTCAATTGGTGGTGAGTACTTGAAAAGACATTCCTGATTTTGTGTCATTATTGTGTTTCCTGCTCTTCAAATCCGGGAATATTTCTTTTTTCATCCTTCTTTGGGATTCCAAAGTTATATCGAATGTTGAAGCCGACCCTTCGGTTATCCGTATAACGATCACCAATACTGCGGATCGTTCCCTGGTTAAATTCGAATTCAGTTACCATAGTCTTTAGAATGTCCCTGGCATTTAGGGTTATTGACAGCTTCTTATCGAAGAAAGTTTGAGTGATTCCGAGATTCAGTTGCCCGAAATTCTTCATTTCATAGAAGTTCCATTGTCCGTTGGTCATCATGAAACCATTAGCGGTGATCTTGGTATTGGGTAAAATGGTAAAGGAATGAAATGTGAAGAAACGCCAGCTTCCCCGTTTGAAGTTCATGGGAGCATTTTCATAGAATCCTTCATATTCATTATAATTATACTGGGCGCCCATGGCAAAGAAATACTTCCCTCCGGGAGGGATACCAATCATACCGCGAAAATAGGTTTCTGTACTTTTACCTAGGTTATCATAGGTCCTCACCAGGTGTTCCCCTTCCTCCTCATCATGATACATTACTGACGAAAAGATATCTGTTGTCACGTTTCTCCCAATAGCGAAAACAGGCATATCCTCAAAGCTTATATTGAGCTCATAATTATTGGTAAACTGCGGCTTGAGGGCGGGATTTCCTGCTTCCGACAAGTATTGGTCAACAAAGCGCGAATAGGGGTTTAACTCCTGGTAGCCAGGCCGGTTGATCGTTTTCCTGTAGATGATGTACCCGGTTAGATCGGCTCCCATAATTTTAAACAGTGGTCTGCTCAGGTAAACATAGGGGAACCAATCTGCCCGGTTGATCAAAAAACTGGTATCTGAAGGGATTTGCTGATTCCCATTCATATAGGTATGCTCCATTCGAAGACCTGTTTTTAGTTGCAATTCACCGAATAGTTTCCGGGATCCCTGGATATATATCGAGTTGATACTTTCGGTATAACTGAAACGGTTTGTACGTTTTGGGTCTGGAACGCTCAATTCATTGAGATTCAAAAAATATTCAGCTTCACTTTCATGGGATTGCCATGAACTTTTCAACCCACTTTCGAGCTTAATTTTTAGGGGCAGATGATAGGTGAGGTCCGACTGAAATACAACGAAATGACGGCTTTGGTCATTGGTGCCATTCCCATAACTGCTGTAGTTGACCGGGAAGTTATAAATAGTGCTGTAACGCTGATCATTCCCTGAGGAATTATAACTATAGCTAAGTTTAAGGTCAAGCATTGATCCCAGGGTATCGAATTTCGTACTCATTCCCAGGTCCTGCTGAATATTCAGTTGAAGTGCATCTGTCTGAATCAGGTTATTGCTTTCCAGCAGTTTACCAAAGTCGGTAGCAGAGGTAGTGTTCAGATTTGATGACTCTGACTCTCTTTTAGTAGCATTGATCCTGCCATCGAAATAATAATTAGTTCTTTCATTTAACTGGTAATTGCTTCCAAAGCCAAGGTATACCTGGTGATTGCTACTGGATACTTCGGAAGCCTGCAAAAGTGTTGTATCAATTCCAATGAACCTGGTACTGTTCATTTCATCAAATTGTTGATTCCGGTTATAATTGGCATTAACATAATTGCTGGTCTTGTCGTTGCTGAAGTTAATACTGAAGCCTGCATAGCGGTTTCCTACCTGCCCCTGGTTCATTCCCGCATTCACTGACCCGGATCTGCCAAGTTTCACCCCTTTTTTAAGCACTACATTAATGATTCCACCTGAACTGGATGCATCATATTTGGTGGAGGGAGTTCGCATGATTTCGATCCGTTCCACGCTATTAGGGGGAAGACTGCGGAGGATGGTAGCAATATCCTGGGAGCTCATTTTTTGCTCCCTGCCATTAATATAAATGGTGGCTGCTGTAGTACTTGACAGGTAAATACCGCCATCAGGATCAACATACAGCCCGGGTGTGCTTTCAAGTACTTCCAGGGTATTGCTTGTAGTGGTGGCCAGTGATTCAGGATCAATAATCATTTTATCATCTTCCTGGCGAATTACAGGTTTGCGGGCTACTACAGCAACTTCTTTAAGATTAAGGGCATCCGGTTGAAGAACGAATTTGAATTTCTCAATGCCAGAGGTTACCTTAACTTCGGATTCCAGTGTCTTATAACCCATAAAGGAAATCTTCAGGGTGTATTTCCCGGCCTGAATCCGCTTTAAAACCGCCAGGCCTTGCTGATTTGTCACCGCAAATTTTTTGGTATCGGATACAGCACTGAAAAGCTGAATGGTAGCTCCGGGCAGGGATTCATTTTCAGGGTTTAATCACCAAAATCTCAAGCTGATCCGATTGTGCGAATGCCCTGAATGCCATAAAGAAGATCAGAGTGAATATGATGAGAAGCCTTGGTGAAAACATATTTTGGGAATTTGTAGCTGGATTATTTAACTGAAATTTCAAGGATTTGTTGTTTAGAAAAGGAAAAACCCATCTGATGCTACCATTACATCAGATGGGTTCAATGGGAATTGACAGTATTATCTGTCAAGCCGTAAACTTTATTTGCTGATCACAAAAGGCAGGTGAATTATGGTTCCGTTATTAAATCTGCAATTCAGAATATAATTGCCACTGCTGAAAGATCGTAGTTCTACTGAAACTGTTGTTGCATCAATAGTATAGGTTCGGATTTCAGTTATTACCCCGGTGGCTGCAGCGCTGACGGAAATACCTGAGAGTTCTTTGAATCCGATGCCTGCACGAAGGTATAACATATCAGAAGCAGGGTTTGGGAATAGCTGGATCGCACTTTCCCGGGATTCCTTCAAGCCAGGGCAGGGGTCGATGATGACGTTAAAAAGTTCAGAACCGCCATCACACCCTTGTTCTGTGACTTCAGTAACTGATAGCGTACCATTGCCGGGATCATCCCATTGAATCCTCACCAGGTTGGTGCCTTGCCCGGTATAGATGGAACCTCCTGTAACTATCCAGGTGAAGGTTGAACCTGGATTGGAAGTAATTTCATAGTCAGCATTGTCATGCTGGCAAACGAGGGAATTACCTTCAATAACTGGTTGAGGCGATGCATTTACCACTATACTTAGGGGAGGAGATGCTGGTCCGGCTCCACATTCGTTAGCGCCTGCAACCGTGAGGGTAGCTGTCCCGGAGAATGCTCCGTTCCATCCGATGGTTAGAGCCGTTCCCTGAAGGTGTCAATGTGCCGGCTTCAGATGGGGTGAGTGTCCAGATCAGCTCATATGCCCCATTAGGATATACACAGGTATATGTTGAGCTATTATTGTTGCATACCTCGGTAACACCTGTTGGAACTGATGCCTGGGTCGGGAGGTCAATAAGATAAACGATACAGGTGCCATTCATTTCATCTTCACATGGACCGGCAATTCCAGTTACTGAATAAGATCCTGTGGTTTGCATGCCAAAACTCAAGGAAGTTCCGGTTCCCGGTAATATAATTCCTGTTGTAACACCATCTTTGAAAAGCTCATAACTCACTCCCGGGTCGGAGTCTTCAAGCCTGACTTCATAACCCGGATCTCCATCGCAATAGCCTCCCCCTGCAAAAAGAAAATAGGGGTTTGGCTGGAAGTAAAGAGCAGCTGCCAATGATGGTGATGCCGGACCGGATCCACAACCATTTTGACCTGAAACCTGAATGTTAAAGTTACCCTGCCAGGTGTTGGAAGAATTTAATGTGGTAGTTAAGCCGTTTCCTGAAAAAGTACCGGCTGTTGCAGGGTTGGCAGACCAGCTATAGGATGATGCATAATTTACTGCAGTAGTGGTATAATCATAAGTTCCTAGTCCACATATTGCTGAAGGTCCGGAGGGAATGGAAGGTGCTTCTGTCACTGGCTGGTCAACATGAATCAGGTCAGGTTGAGAGAAGGTACTGTTTACAGGACCTTTGGTTGCAATCAGTGTGACATCGAAAATACCCGGACCGGAGTATGTGACCAGGGGATTTTGTAATGTAGAAGTTGACGGCGTACCACCCTCAAAGGTCCAGTTCCATGAAGTGGGGGATCCTGTTGATTGGTCAGTGAATTGAACAGTGCTGCCCTGGCATATCTGGGTGCTGCTGGCCGTGAATGCTGCAGTAACCTGAGGTGCCCTTCTATAGAACCAACCTTGTGAGCCACAGATGAATCCTATCCCATCGGCAGTAAACATAACTTCGTAAAGAGCCGGGTCATAGGTGCTTTGAGGAAAGTCATCGGTCCAGGTGGAACCTCCGTTATTTGATGTATAGATAAATTCAGGAGTTCCTACTGCAAAGACATCATTCTGGTTAGCCCATGCGAAATCATGCCATAATGGTTGACCAAATGCAATCTGCTGAGGTTGCCAGGTTGCACCTCCATCATAGGTTTTGAAGATCCATCCGTCTTCACCGGCTGCTATTCCGATATTGTCATTATAGAAATCGATTCCCAGCAATAAACCGGCACCGGAATAAACAGTACTCCATGTTAATCCATCGTTGGTCGATCGTTGAATATCCCCTCCATTCGTGACAAGGTAATAGGTACTACCTGAAACATAACAACATCCGTAAGGAACCCCGGAAATTCCAGTGCCGGAAGTCCAGGTTGTTCCGCCATTGCTTGTAACAAAAACTCCCGCACCTGAATTGGTTTGGGCGGTAACCACCCCATGATTGGCATCCTTGAAAACTACATCTGTATAGAAATAGATATCTGTTCCGGGAGTTTGTGGTGTCCAGGTAAGGCCTCCGTCGGTTGTTTTGGCAAAATATTCGCTCCATCCACCCACATAGCCGGTGTTCATATCGGGGAAACTGATGCCTTCAATACCCTGGTCGGTACCTGTCCATAACTGGGTCCAGGTGGTTCCTCCGTTGGTGGTTTTAATCACTATCCCATCTCCCATATAAGTGAGCGATTCACCTGCTGCAAAACCAATCGAGCTTTGTCCGCCGGGGAATTCGATACCCATGAGGATGAAATCGAAGCCGGTGTTGATTTTTTCCCATGACTGGGCGATTCCTGTCCTGACTGTGAGAAGGGTGAAAAGGATTAAGGAGAAAAGGACTTTCATTATCTTTTATTTTTCTATTTTGAAAGATTCTGTTTTCTAATACAGAATAATTACTTACTGAAAGATGAGTTTAGTTGAGTACAAGAGCAAACCGTCACTTTGAACCTGGAGGAGGTATAAACCTTTAGCCAATGTAGTGGGTAAGTGAATGTTCAGAGATTGATTTCCAGCTTCAAGGTGGCCTGTGGTAAATGTAGATACAGCTATTCCAGATGTATTCACCAAATTTAAGGTTAAATTTGTGTTTTGTAACAGGCTGAATTCAAGATTTATTTGGTCCTGGTTTCTGAGAATTGTCGGGTAAGCTCTAAAGCCAGAAACTACAGGTTCAGTTATTCCTACATTAAAGTAATTGTCATTGTCATATCTTGCCAGGGCAAAGTCGAGTAGATTACTGGCATTTCTTACTTTCCCGGCTACCATAATTTTATCATTGTACAAAGCCAGTCCCAGGGCTTCATCGGGATTGCCAAAGAAATCAGTGGTAGTTAGTCCGTTTGTTCCAAAAGTCAGATCAGCACTTCCATTTGATTCCAGCCTCCACAGAGCCCAATCATTATCGGCAGGTAAGAGGTCCCCGGTACAACCGGCAATAATGATTTTTCCATCAGGTTGAATGGCAAGGTCGTCGCCAAAACTGTAGGGGGTATCTCCTATGATTACAATTCCTGAATTACCAAAATCGGAAACGGCCTGTCCGTTTTCATCAAATTTCATAACAAGGAGATGGTAGGTGTAATCAGCCTGAAATACTGTAAATCCGCAGAGAATGGTTTCATTACCTGCCGTCACTTCCATGTCAAAAAACTCATCATCCACATTATTGAGGTTAAGATTAACGACTCCTTCAGTGCCGTAACCAGTATCCAGGATTCCATTTTCATCGAATCGTGCAATAAGGAGAGAGAACCAGCTTAGACCATTTGAGATATGACCGGCAGCAATTATTTTCCCATCGGATTGCACGCTCACGGCAGTGAATTCATTATCCGTTTCTGTGATTGGGATTGTAGCAATACCACTATTTCCAAAGTTGGGGTCCAGGCTGCCATTTTCCAGGAGTCGAACAACTATTGGGGCATTCTGGAATTGGGCATTCTGCATGTATCCTGAGATAAGGATTTTCCCATCAGGTTGAAGTTCAAGGTCTGAAACAATTTCTTCTCCTGCTCCTAAGTCTAGGAAGCTCACTCCTGCAGCACCAAAATCGGGATCAGGCATTCCATCAGCCGTTAATTGGATGACTAACATCTGCCAGTTGGTATAGTCAGTAGTATGTCCACCAATGAGTATCTTCCCATCGGGTTTAAGCAGACATTTATAGGACATGTTTTTCAAGATTCGGGCCGTAGGTATAATGCCCATTCACTGCAAAGTCAGGTCAACTGATCCATCCTGGAGAAACGTGAAACTACAAGGTATGCTGTATAGGAAGGAGTCATTGAAGTGCCTACAGCCAGTATTTTTCCATCAGGTTGAACTTTAATATCCTGGTAAAGGTCAAACTGATCTAGGTCCAGGACAAGCGTACCAGTACTATTAAAAGTAGGATCAAGAACTCCTGCCTGACCTTTTGCTGATGTAATACTAAGGAATGTGAGGAGTGTTAAAAGGATAAGGGTAGTGATGAGTTTCATATTTGTTTTTTTTAATTTATGATGATTTGTAACGTAAAAGTAAGTTCATTTTGATCAGTTTCCTTTCTTTTTTTGGATGCCATATTCTTCTTTTTTTCTGAAACTGTGAAACAGTCCCGAACTAACGGGACTGTTTCTTCAACTCAATGACTGTTTTTTTTGACCCAAACCGCCATAAGGTTGAATCTTTTATTTTCCTGTTATTCCATGAATTGAATGGTTAAGGAATTAGCACTGTTCACGTTTTAAGGCTTTGAAGTCTGGACGGTAATTGTAGAATTATTATCAATCATAGCCATATCAGAACCATCAACAATACCGTCACCATTAACATCCTCTGCATTATATCCAAGCAGAGTGGCTGTGCTTGCATTATCAATCGCTGCCATATCAGATCCATCCACAATACCATCCTGGGTTTGCATCACCTCCCCAGATAAGGTAATCGGTCCCGGATAATTTCAGATTATTCCCAAAAGCTTGTGAAACAGCTGTCGAAAAATCATAGGATATGGTTCCGATTGCGCTGAAATCGATGGCTGTAGCACTCCAGGTTTCGATGCTATTACGATTTTTCACAACGATATAGTAGTTACCTGAAATAGTGCCTGGTAATGAATTAATTAATATCATTCCATCAGTTAGCAAGTTCACATTTTCATAGGAATATTCCATTGCATAAGGTGATGTGGCATTATGAAGTTCAATGGTTACCTGGTCAGCGATTCCTGTACCAAACTGTGAGCCTGAACTTCCTTGTGCCTGGCTCATTAATCCACTACAAGCCTGAGACCTTCGAGAAATAGTTTCAGATTAAGGGTCTTGGTTGCCGGAGCATTAATTGTGAGTATTCCTGAAATATTGGTTGTTCCATTCCAGAAGCCTCCATTAAATCCACCATATACATAGCTGCTATTTCCAAACTGGAACCTGGTTGCATAATAGTAAGTGCCGGCACTGGTGATCGCAGTACCTAAATCAGCCTTGAACTCATCGTTGTCGCCTGATTGTCCGAAGAATGGAGCCGATACCCAGTTGGTCCATGTATTGGGGTCAGAATTGGTTGTGCTGTAACCGATCCATGCCTGTAATCCATAGGTAGCACCTGCCGGTGAAGTTATGCCATTAGGAATGTAAGCCTGGGCATAAACATCATATGCATCTCCAATATTTATGGAACCAGTTCCCGGCCATTGCAGGTTAGCCCAATTAATGGAGCCACCCCAGGTGTCGTTGATGGTAGTATTACCTGATACTGAAGCTAAACGATTGGAACCACCGGTGTATTCTCCACCGCCCCATCCTGCATTTTTGAAATACTTATATTCATAGGTTCCATTTGGCAATACAAGAGCAATAGTATAGGTTAGCGTTGTTCCAACCTGAGTCATCAGTAAGGCAGGATTTGTACCGGGTTCATTCCAGACAGCACCAGGGAAATTGCCGGCCAGGTAAACCTGGTCACTTCCCGGAGTGAATCCGGCTGCAGTCGACATATCAACATTCATGGTAACAATAGAGGCTTCACTCGTTGTAAACGTCATGTCCTCACCATACATGGTTAAGCCTGATGTTGTGAGTCCGCGGGCCCTGTAATGATAAACCGTAGATGGCAATAATCCGCTGAGATTTGCAGAAATGGCAGTGTTTAAAGACCCTGAAACTGAAGATGGAGAAGCTGCAACCGTGTACCCATAGGAGTTTGAGGTTCCATAATCGTAATAAGTGTTAACATCGTAATTGGCTGCATTCACCATTCGCTTGAACAGTTGCTGACTGATAAGTTACAGCAGTGGCTGAACTAGTAACAACAACAGGATCAATGGCAAATTCATAGGCACCAATGTCTGGAGGATTACTTCTGGATGTTCCTGCAAAGTCAGTAGGTACGCCCGGTATATAGGAACCGGCATTATTCATGGCTGTAGTTGTAGGGAACAGGTTGGAAGGAGAGGTAAATTGTGGGTCTATGGTAAGTGAGTTGGCTTCCTGTGCTGTATATGCCTGCCAGGATGCGAGTGTTGGGAAGTCGAATTCGATTCCGAGTCCATTGGTATATTTCTGTGCTATATGAGCATTTGTGCCATCAATAAAATAATCATTATTATTGATGATACTAAACATTGAAGGTGGAGTACTGATCATTATTCCATAAGCTTTTCCATATCCGGGGGCTCCTCCTCCAAGGGTGGTCATTGAATTCCGTAGTATGTTGTTTCGTATTTCAAAGTTTCCTCCTGTTGCCTGGTAATAAAATCCTAAACAAGCTGAAGAAGCATCCCATGAGGCTGCAGGAGATAGATAGGCACCTGTAAGGCTTATGGAATTGTGTAATATTTTGACATTTCCCCCGCTACGGAAAAACATTCCATAGGTGATGTTTTGTCCTACTCCCGGATTAATCCCTGGAGAATGAATGTCATAAATGAGGTTGTTTGAAATCTCAGTTACAGTGGATGCATCAGAGGTGGCAAACCATAACCCTGAAACTCCCCATCCATCATCAGATGAACGCCAGAAAGTATGAATCTTATTCTTTTGTACCTTGGTATTCGTTGATAAGGGTCCTAAATAAACTCCGGTTTGGCCGGTATTCAGTGAACTGCCTGGAGGGCCCATAATCTCATTATTGCTGATCACTGTATTATCAGCATACTCGAGATAAATCCCTATTCTGGTTACTGCAATCGAATCATAAATTGAACCAATCAGGTTATTGGTAATCTGGAAATTTCGCAGGATATTTCCACTAACACCTTTTATGGAAATGGCATCAAAAGCACTGGTAATGTGATTGTTGTCAAATATTACATTCTCATGCCCACCTCCTGTATTAGGAACCATGATAGCACTATTTCCAGCTGATGCATGAATAGGTTTAATCCTGATATTGCAGTTTTTGATTGTGACATTGGTGACTGGGTTGGATCCGCCGCTATTACGTATAGATATTGTATAGTTTTCCAATGCGGTTTCATTATTCGCAATACTCGGATCCCTGGTGTTGCTATTTATTGGATCTTCAATGGTGAAATAGTCTATTCCATTCAAATCAAACAATCCAGTTGGTACGCTTCCTGATATTACAGTGGTCATATCTTCATTTGGTCGCAACGTCAATGTGTTTGTAGAACTTGAACCAGGATTTGATACAAAGTTGATAGGGAAGGTTTCAGAAGGATAAGTGGGGTCATCCAGAAGTAAGGTTAGTGGTCCACTGATGAATTTGGTGCTGATATCGATTGCAGCAGCGGTGATAGTTGTATAGTCTTTCCCTACTCCCACATGGTAAACCCCTGAGATCCCCTGCATAACAGTATAGGTTGAAGGAGGAACTGGAGGGGTGGAACATGAAGGCGGGTTAATTGAAAACCCACTTGCTCCGGGTAAGGGGTAAGAGGTTGCATTCGGTATTGTAGCATTATCCTGAGCAACAATATAGTATGAAACAAGATCGCCAACGCTTGTTCCTGCTCCAAAAGCAAATGAATATGTGGAACCGCTTACCCAATTTGCCACAGCAGGTAGCCATGCGCCGGAATTAATCTGCCAGTATAAAACCGGAAGTCCTGTACCGGAGGTTGGAATTCCTGAACCATCAGTGATAGTGGCTGTGAGAATACGGTTTGTGGTAAGGTTTGTTGCTGACAATGGTGTGTAAGTTATGGCTGGTCCTGTAATATCATTTGGCAAGCCGCCGATTTCATCTGCCCCGATATCGGGTGCATTAGGAGTAAATCCATCATTCACAGGATAGCCTGCAGCAGGGAACCTTAGATCAGTATCGTAGTCAGTAAGTATCACAACAGGGGAAGAAACTGAAATACCTCCTGCCTCACATTGGGTTGCAACCTCATTTTGAAGATGAAGGTCGGTTGAGCCAGAAGCGATGCTTATAAAAGGTGGCATTTCAGTAACTGATTGTAATTCACGAGGGTATACTAGCGTTTTATAGTCATTAAGAGTTTGATAACCTGTTGTTCCATTATAAAAGATCAACTTATTTGCTGAGGGTGTACCCGCAAATAGATTATTGTAATTGGATGTTGCCTGGAAGTTGGTAAGCGAAGTGTTGGGGAATCGGACTACAACGGTCCTGCCTGTACCTGATGGGGTTGAAGTATTGACAAGAATATTGTTACGGATATCTGATTTGGTGGCTGAACCCGTTATTGAAAGTGCAGCCGAACCAAAGTTTGCCCCGGTTGAAGTATTGTTAAGATAGATGGTATTATTAAATAGGTTGAGCAGTGTAACGCTTGATGATGAATAACAGCCGAACAACCTGTCGTTTGAAGTGGTGGTACCGCTGGTTGCAGGGGCCCTGAAATCACCGGCCATATTGTTATAAATATTGTAAGTGTGAGAGCCAACAATATTGAAACCATAGATATAAACGGAGGCTCCGAGTCCTTCAATGTTTCTGATTGTATTCCTGTAATAATGACAGGGTCCGCTTCCGGATGTAACATTATACGCGGTGATGCCGTAGGTTTGTCCTTCAGCTTTGCTGATGTTCTCTATTAAGTTGTCATAAACATTTTGTGATCCTGCATCTGTGCCTGAATAAATCAGGTTTGCAGTTCCGTTAGAGCCAATCACATTGTTAATAACCTGGTTGTTGAACATGTTAAGTGAAGATGCTTTCCCTCCGACATAAAGAAGTTGGTACCCCCACCTCCAACTATTGATTGTGTGCGGGTATTACCGGAAATCACATTATCGTGAACTATAAAGGAGCCTGTTGTTATAACGGTTGAGGCAACCTGGCACTGAAGGTACCGAATGGTTCCTGTTGCAACAACGGAAGCACTTCCTGTTGAATTATTAGTAACATTATTTCCATAAACATTCACATTGGTTCCCAGGTTGGTAAGGCTCATGAAATAAACAGTGCCAGTGGTAAGTGTCGGGTAAGTACAACCGGAAACAGTATTATTATAGATGTTCGTGGTACCTGAACTCGCTGATGCCCCCATGTCACTAAAAATAGCATTGAGAGCTACTGTTCCGGTTCCATTAAACTGAAGATTGACCGTATTGCCATAAAGCTCATAACTTCCGTTGTTTGCAGTGGTTAGGTAAATGCCACTGGGTGAGCCATTGCCTCCCATGGTGCTGGTAATGATGTTATTGGCAACGATCAGATTGTTCTGCGCCTTTCCATATATACCATAGCCGGCAACAGCAGGTGTTGCCGTTTGACCTGCAACATTCGTTATGGTATTAGCGCCATCTTTTCCTATTTCATTGTTCTGGTCCAGGTAACTATAAGGAGCGACTATATCATTATATCCTGTGACGCTGATACCGGAATAGCAATTGTCGATCTTATTACTATATATTTTTAGGTTTGAATTAGTCCCGAAATATTATTAACAGGTAACACAGTGGTGTTGGCAACAGTATGATTGTTTGCATAAATACCAACTGTTGCGGTATAAGCAATGTTTAACGAAATATTGCAGTTGGAAATAGTGATGTTCTGTGATCCATTACTTTCTGAATTTTTAAGGATTGCAAAGCCCCATTCCATCTGAGAGGTTGCATTTGTATTCAGAGGATTCTCAACAACATTGATCCCGTCAAAAGTTACATAATCGCAGCCTGATATCGTAAACACAGCATCCATGGTGCCAATTCCAACAGCGGCGGTAATAACAGGATTCAGGCCACTGCCTGACTTTTTAAAAACAATCGGTTGTGTTGCTGACCCGGTAAGTGTTGTAATACTTCCGGCCGATGGGGATGTAAATGTTTCCACATAATTAGCAGCTATATTAAATGTGACCCCGCCAGCACCAACATTTTGGGCATTTAAATCGGCAATAGCGGCTTCAACAGTGCTGTAATCACCGGGAATTGATTTTATACCGGTGAGAGGCTGCGCATAACTTAATCCGCTCACAAAGAGTGCGATTAAAAGGATGAGTAAATTGTTTTTCATGGTTTGGGTTTTTGGGTTGGATTCTTTGTTAAAATATTTTGAAGATCGATGTAATGGTTGGTTGTTATGGCTATGCAGTTTTATTCCCCTGCGATTCGTTTACCTTATAGGCCTGAAGTTCATCCGTGATCTTTTTAAGTATTTTGTTCTGTAGTCGTCGTTTTTGAATGAAATTCCTGATTTCACCCATTTCATCAGTTAAAGGCAGTTCGGAGACTAGAATCTGCTTTTTTTCTTTTTCAGGCATGTCTTTCTTATGGGTTTTCATCAATCTTATTTTTGATGCTTTATTAAGCAAGTATTAAGTCGAAATCAGCAGGTCGGAGTTGTGTCAAGTCGGATGAGCAGGGTTTTAAGATAAAGATCATGAACGGTTCTTTTTAGCAGTTCATTCTTTAATCTATGCCAATAAGAATGGCATCGTGTCCGACAAAGATGTGATGAAGGAATAGGGAACTCCAAAAAAACAACCCATACAATACCTTACAAGTATGGAAAATGTACCCCTACAATACCTTTATTTTTACGTTTTTTAGAAATGTAATAAGTTGAAAATTAATAGTATAAGTAGAATTTTATAAATGTGAAAGAAATGTAATCAGGTTTACATCAGAGTTGTTAATTCCTAACTTTTGCCTCAGGCGATGCCGGGCTATTTCAATAGTGCTTACTGATTGACCGGTTAGTTCAGAAATCTCTTTACTTGTCATATTAAGCCTTAAGAAAGCACAGAGTTTCTGTTCATTGGGAGAGAGGTTCGGATATTTCGACAGCAGTGTGTTATAGAAATCAGAGTGTACTTCCTTAAAGCGAAGGGTAAACTCCTTCCATAATTCATCCTCCTGTCCTTTCTGAAGTTCTTTGCCAATTTTTCTGATAGCTGATTTGGTATCCTGTGAACCAGCTTCCTTTGCCAGGGCCATAAGTTTCTCAGAGATATCGGAGAAGATTTCATTTTTCTTCATCAGCGACATAACATTCAGGGTGAGTTCCTTTTTCTTGAAATCAAGTTCCTGTTGCAGGTTCTCTTTCTCCAATAATGATTTCTTAGCTTTTAGCCGGATATGATTCATTATGAGTACAATGATTATTATACCAAAAATCAGGCACAAAAAAATGATCGAAATAATCACCATTCTTCTTTGTTCCCTGATTTTTTCTTTCTGCTCATTTTTCTCAAATTGGTACTGAAGCTCAAGTTTAGTTAGTGTTTTCTGTCTTTCACCGGCCGATAAGCTATCTTTCAATCTATTCTCCAGTTGGAAGTAACGAAATGCCTTGATGGTATCTTTTTGTTGAAGGTAGGTTTCGGTGAGTATCCCAGCGGCTTGCATTACCACTTCCTGGGAACCCTGTTTCCTGGCCATTAGAAGAGCCTTATCGGCATTTACAATAACATCATTTAATTTTCCCAGCTTCAGATAAATACTGGCAGCACTGAAATAGCATTTGGCAATACGCAAATCGTTACCTATCTCATAATAGATTTTCCTTGCCTTTAATACATAATCCAAAGCCAGGTTATACTCACCTTCATTGCTATAAACTTCCGAAATATTAAGGTAATTGCTGGCTTCAAGATTCCGGTTGCCAGTGGACTGGTTAATTTTAAGGGCTTCTGAATATTGGTTCAAAGCTTTTTTGTACTCTTTCTGAACATTATAAACCTTTGCCACATTATTCAGATTACTCGCAATGCCTTCCTTACTATTAATTTCCCTGGCAAGTTTAACTGATTGTGAATAATATTCCAGAGCTTTGTCATATTCATTCTGATCAAGATAGAGCGTCCCGATTCTACAGTAGGTTTGCCCCATCCCTGTTTTATCTTTCAATGACTCATAAATTTTCAGGCTCTCGAAAAAAGTATTCTGAACTTTTTTTCTTGTCGCCAATATCATAATACACAATTCCTATGGCATCATTACTTATGGCAAGTTCTTTTTTACTATCCAGTTTGAGTGCAAGGCTTCTTGCTTCAAGTGCTGATTGCATGGCCATCTGAAGGTCGGAAGTGAGGAAGTAATGTAAGCTCAGCCCCAGGTAGGCTTTCATCTGACCTCCTTCGAAATTCACGGCTTTGGCTAATTTCAGGGCTTCTGCGGAGTATTCTATTCCTTTGGCCGGGTTACTGTAAGTAAACTGATGAGCCAGTTCAACAAGTGCCAGAATCTTTTCCTTTTCATCGCTTGTAGATCCAATAACTTTTTTTAGACTATCAGCCCTATTTTGTGCTGAGCATACAGTAGTGTTAAAGGATATAGTTATCCCCAGCAACAGCATAGCGATAAAAATCCCTTTCTTGTTCATTTTCGTTTTTATCAATTCAAGTGCACCAGCAGCAAGCATTTTTGTCATATACAGTATTTCAAATGTAAGACAATTCAGCCATTTTTAAATCAATTGCCGTCATAAAGCTTGTTCAATATCATAGTATGTTCATGAAGCAGGAAGGTTCAAATGATATTACTTTCTTACTTTTGCCGGACAATGTGGAGTCTAGATCTTCATAATTTATGAAATAATGAAATTCAAATTTGCCTTCCACCTGGTTCTTCTTTTCTTTGTCATTCAGGCTTGTAATCAACGATCTGAGGTGAATTCTACCGGATCGCCGGAAGTAAAACAATGGATAGCCAGGGTTTTGCTTCTTGCTACCAAAGAAAGGCATTCCAATGATAGTATAGGTATTCTTCTTGATTCAGCAGAGTTAAGCTCAAAAGTGCTTCATCTCGATTCAAGCAGGGCTGCTGTTCTTTTCTGGAAAGGAATCATTCAGTATGAAGAGAATAATTATACAGATGCTGAAGCCCTTTTCTCCGAAGCAAAATCTATTGCTGAGAAAAATAATTATACAATGCAAGATGCCTGGAACGACAGGCTTCTATTCACCTGGTACAGACGATCCATATCTTGCCTTGAAATTATACTTCCAAAGTCTTGCTCTATGCGAGAAAGCTGGTGATAGCGGAGGGATGGCCAAAGTATACAATGTCCTGGGATTCTATAAAGGTCAAACCGGACAATTTGATTCTGCTGTTTTATTGCTGAACAGGGCGATGGAAATCAACCGGCAGCTCAACGACCGGCGAAATATGATCGAGAACCTGGGAAATCTTGGCTATGTGTACCGACAAAATGGTAAGAATGCTGAAGCCGAAAAAATATATCATTCGTTAATCGCAGAATTAATCGCCAGAAACGACAGCTCCAGCCTCCCTGTAATCTACTATAACATGGCTGCTTTCCGGCAGGAAGATCATCAGCTTGATTCAGCCATTTATTATTTGAGAAAAGCCATGGTGATTGCTGAAATTACAGGGGATACAGCCCTCCTTTCAACTTTATATGGCAATACTGGTGAAATCTTGATGGACAAAGGAAGTTTTGATTCTTCAAAAGTCTACCTCAATCGTTGTCTTCAGTACTCCATCCTGACCGATGATGTGGAAACTCAATTACAGGCTCTGAAATTCCTCATAAAAGCCGATACCCTTTCAGGCAAATACAATGACATTGGCAGTTTATACAATCGTATTACTGTATTGCAGGATTCAGTGTTTGAAAGGAAACAGCGTAACAATTCCCGGACTATCGAATTACAATATGAGAATGAGAAAAAAAGGAATCTGATTGAACTTCAGGAGATTGAGATCCAATCGAAGACAAAAGTCAGGAATTTATTACTGCTATTACTTATTACTGTTATTGCTGCAGTAGTTTTACTGGGCAGGATGATCTTTTTGAGAAAGAAGAACTATTTGAAGGATAAATTGCTACTTGAAAATAAGATTCAGCTAAATCAATTACAACTTGATCAGTTAAAAAAAGATGAAGAGATTAACCGGTTAAGCATTGAGAAATACCAGGATGCACTTTATATAAAGGAAAAGGAACTTGTAAGTATTGCACTTGGAATCGAGCAGAAAAATGAATTGCTGGACCTGATCAGTAAAAGGATTCAGGAGTCATATCAGAAAGGGACCGACCTGGCATCTCTCAATCAGATTGTGGGTTCTATTAAGGCACAATTAACGGAATCAGAAGATGCTGATTTATTTAACCAGAGGTTTACTAATCTTCATCAGGATTTTTTTACCAAACTTCAGGATGCACACCCGGAATTGAGTAAAACAGAATTAAAATTTTGTGCCTATTTGCGCATCCAGTTATCAGGAAACCAGATCGCATCTATTATGAATGTTACTACCGAAGCGATCAGGAAAACAAGGTACCGTATCAGGAAAAAATGGATTTGTCCAGGGATGCTTCCCCGGAAGCGTACATTATGAAATTTTGATATTTGATAATGAGGCTATTGCCCTATAATATAAATATCCTGTTCACTTCATTTAAATAAAAAAGTCCGCTTTTTGTCCGCATACCGGATTTTTTGTCTACAGTTTGTCTACATATATTTGGTTGGGTTTTTGGACATTCAACTCCTTTTCATTTTGGGAAGGAAGAATGTCATTTTTTTTAATTCTCTTTTGTGCTTTAATCAAATTTAAACCATACCTACCAAACCAACTCAAAATGAAACGGAACAGATTTACTATTCTCACTACAATTATCCTTCTTTTAAACATAGGCATATGGGTTCCAAAAACTTTTGCCCAGGTCATAAACTCAGTAGATAATGCCCCTGTTGGCAAATTTTACCTGGAAATGATACAGGATCCTAATGTGAATTTTTATGAAGCACAAAGTGCCTTCAATAATTACTGGGCTAACCGTACAGATTTTAAAGGGAATGGCTATAAGGTCTTTAAACGTTGGGAGTATATCAACGAAACAAGAGTGTTACCTGATGGGAAACTACCCGCTCCGGAACAGGCAATGAATGAATATACCCGGTATATGAGTAAACTGGATGGACCAGCTTCTGCTTCAGGCAACTGGAGTATCGTGGGACCAACCCAATATTTTATCAATAATACCGGGCAACCAACAGGAATGGGCCGAATAAATGCCATCGCATTTCATCCAACTGATGTAAATACCATATATATAGGTGCCCCGTCAGGAGGTATCTGGAAAACTACAGATGGAGGTGCAAGCTGGGTAAATCTTGCCAATAACCTTCCAAAGCTGGGTGTCTCGTCAATTCTGATACATCCTGCTGATCCTAACATTATATACATTGGAACCGGCGACCGGGATGCAAATGATGCCCCGGGCATTGGTGTGTTTAAAACAGTGGATGGAGGAACTACCTGGGTTCAGATTAATAATACTATGGGAAATAAGGTTGTTGGTGATATGCTTATGCATCCTTCAGATCCAAATACCATTTTAGCTGCTACCAATGGAGGTATTTATAAAACAACCAATGGGGGTGCCACATGGACGCTTAAATCAGGCGCCTATAACTTCAAAGATATTCAATTCAAACCCGGTGATCCAAGCGTGGTTTATGGAGTGAGAATCACAACACCTTCACGTTTCTACAGGTCAACAAATACAGGAGATACCTGGACCCAGATAACCTCTGGCATACCTACAACTGATATTGGTTCACGAATGGTAATTGGTACTTCCCCGGCTAATCCTGCCTGTGTGTACCTGGTTCAGATTAAATCGACTGATGGTACTTTCGCTAATTTACTGCGATCAACAGATGCCGGTCTTACATTTTCAACGATGTCGAGTTCGCCGAATATCTTTGATTACAGTTGCGATGGAAGTGGAACCGCAAGCCAGGCTACATACGACCTCTGCATCAATGTAGATCCAGCCAATGCCAATACACTTTATGTGGGAAGTATCAATACATGGAAATCAATCAATGGGGGGGCATCATGGACCATCAGCAGTGTTTGGGCAGGAAATTGCAGTGGCACGGTTTCCTCGGTTCATGCTGATCACCATGTATTTGAATGGAATCCTCTAAATGGAAACTTATACCTGGGACATGATGGCGGAATCTCTTGCACTTCAAATGGAGGTATAACCTGGACCGAAATTACTGGTGGGTTGCCGATTTCTCAAATTTACAGGCTTGGCCAGGGCGCGACCAATAACAATTATACCCTGATAGGATTGCAGGATAATGGGAGTGCCGGAACAATAAATGGCAGTACATTTTATACAACCCGTGGTGGTGATGGAACAGAGTGTTTAATTGATTACTCCAATTCAAATTATTGTTACAATACCTATGTTGAAGGGGATATCAGCCGCTCGTCAACAGGTCCGACAGGTTCCTATTCCAGTATTGCATCCACTGGAACCAATGGAATTGGAGCTGATGAAACCGGATCCTGGGTTACCCCTTACATTTTACATGAATCGAATTCCAATGTAATGTTTGCAGGATATGAAAACGTTTTCAGGTGCGACAATATAAAAGCCAGCCCTGCTTCATCCGTTGTATTATGTTTACAAGTCGACTGACAAAGGAATGACATGGGTCGATATGGATCCTAACGTCAGCCTGCCTGATCTTACCAACAACACCCTGGTATTTGATAAAAACAGCAATGAGGGTATATACGTAGGTAATCAAACAGGAGTTTGGTTCAAGGATGCTACAATGACAGACTGGATACTATTCAGCAATGGATTACCCCCGGTTGATATTAGGGAACTTGAGATATTCTATGATCCGATAGGTACCCAGAACCGTTTAAAAGCTGCTACTTATGGACGGGGTCTCTGGCAAAGTGATTTACATGAGACAGGTGTGTTAAATCCTGCAAATTTTACTACTGAAGTTAGCAGCAATACACAAATAGACTTAAGTTGGTTACTGTCATCAGGCAATAGTGTATTACTTGCATTCAATACTACTCCAACATTTGGAAACCCTGTGAATGGAAATACCTATTCAACATCCATCCCGGGAGGAGGTACCATACTATACAGCGGAAGTAATGCATCCTTCGACCATGCATCGCTTGTTCCCTACTACTATAAAATTTGGTCATATGACGGAGCAATGGCATATTCTGCTGGAAGTACTTCGAATGCCACCACAACCTATTCATCGGCAAACTTCAATACAGATATTGCCGTGAGCTGCACAGGAAGCCTGACAGTAAATTTTACAGATGCAAGTTTGGGGGCCTATAATTCCTGGGTATGGGATATTGATAACAATGGCACAACCGATTACACCACTCAAAATCCGACACATACGTATACTTCACCAGGACTTTATACAGTAAAGCTGGTGGTAAACAACGGAGATTCCGAAATTATCAAAGAAAACCTGATCCTTGTGATGAACAGTGAGCCTACTATGAACATAGGGTGCGCACTCACTTCCAACAGCAATAACGGGAATGCCTATGGAATTGGATTATCCAGGTTTGCATTAGGTGCCATTGATTTTACTACCTCAAGTAATGATGGTTATTATAAGAACTATTCCTGCAGCAAGTGGACATTACTTGAGTTTAATAAAACCTATTCAGTCACTATCCGGACTGGAACTGCAAATAATGAGGGAGCTAAAGTTTATATCGACTATAATGATAATGGAACTTTTGAATCAGGAGAAGCAGTGGTATCATTCCCTGCAAATAAGGAAGGTACACGGACTTTATCATTCACAACACCTTCTTCCGGGGTGGAACTTAATAAAGGAATCCGTTTGAGAGTGCTGTCGAAATTCGGTTCTGTTCCTTCTTCAGCCTGTGATATCAGCTCTTATGGCCAGGCAGAAGACTATACTGTTTATTTTGTGAACGATGCCACTTGGGTTGGAACGGTAAGCAGCGATTGGAATACTACTGGAAACTGGAGCTACAGTGTTGTTCCTGGTGCATCACTCAACGCTATAATTCCATCAGGCTCAACCAACTACCCTATACTTACAGCCGATGTTACCTGTAAAAATCTATCTATTCGTTCAGGGGCTTCTGTAACAATAAATCCGGCAATAGCACTAACAGTTAACGGAACATTGATCAATGAAGCAGGTACCTCAGGACTTGTAATAAAAAGTGATATTTCTGGAACTGGTTCCCTGATTCATATATCAGAAAATGTGAATGCGACTGTTGAACGCTACATGAACAATACCGACTGGACCAACTGGGTTGATGGCTGGCATTTTCTCAGTTCACCCGTATTAAATCAACCCATCAGTCCAAATTTCACAACCGATCCATATGATTTATATACATGGTATGAATTTCAGAATCTTTGGGTGAACTATAAGAATACTACCGTATCCCCACCTGGAATGATGTTAATGGGGAACAAATTTCAACCTGGGCAAAGGTTATATGGCCGCATATGATGAACCAGGCACGATTATTTGAAGGAGTTTTAAATGTTGAAAATGTTTCAGTAGGAAATTTAACAATTACTGGTTCTACCCAGGTAAACCGCAGCTGGCATCTCCTTGGAAACCCATTCAGCAGTGCCCTTATCTGGGATGGTGGATCGGAGTGGTCCTTAGTAAATATTAGTGGCGTGGCAAAGATATGGAACGAAGAAAATCAAAGTTATTCGGATCTGAGTTCAGTGCCTTCTGGTGTGATACCTTCCACAAATGGTGTCATGGTGCAAGTTATTTCAGGAAACGGTAGCCTGGTATTCCCGTCAAGTAAACGAGTTCATTCTAACCAGCCGTTTTATAAATCAACAACCCCACATATTAAACTGGTTGTGAAAGATCTGGAAAAGGGAAATGCACAGGAAAGTCATATTTTCTTCAATACTGATGCATCCAATGGTTTCGATATGAAGTATGATGGTGAATTCCTGGAAGGATATGGCCCGAAGTTCTATTCATCTGCCGAAGGATTATACTTAAGTACTAACACCCTTCCTTATCCCATTCAGGGGACATCAATCCCTTTTAGTTTAATTCCGAATGAAGGAGCTTCTTACAAGCTTTCATTTCAAGGACTTGAGAGTGTAACTGAAACACTCTACCTACTTGATTTGAAACTTAACACTATCATTCACCTGAATAAAAATCCTGAATACAGTTTCACATCAGTGGCAGATGATGATGCCCAGCGATTTGTGCTGAGTTTCTCTGCTGTGGGGCTTGATGAATCCTTAACGGATGGTAAGATTACTGCATGGTGTGTCAGAAATACAATTTATGTGGAGAGTGGTGAAGCTATTACCAAGGTAGAAATCTTCGATATCCAGGGGAAACTTCTCAGCGAAAAATCGCTCGAGGGAAAAGGGCTTCATAGCATTCCTGTAAATTATGCTTCCGGTACTTATCTGATCAGAGTATCTGGTGGGGGTATGGTAAAAACGATGAAACTTGTAAAGTAGAAATAACACTCAGCTATTGATATACCATGAAAACATTTGCTATAAAATCCAGCTTAATACTGTTATTGATTGTTTCAGTTTTTTATGTGAGGACAAGTTCAGCACAGGAGCCACCACATCCACCGACTTCAGGACACGGGCAAGCCGGTAATCAGAATCCAACCAATGGTGGGGCTCCGGTTGGCGAAGGAGTATTAATACTATCCATTCTTGGATTACTTAGGGCAGGATATAAGATCTTCAGGTTTGAAGGAAGGGTTCAGAATAGAGAGTTGAATTGGATTGTACCAGGGATCCCATTGCCCGCCGGCCAATGGTATGGTCTGCACGCCCCAACGCGGACCTGTGGGTGGTTGGAGGCGGTTGTGTTTTTGGGGGAATCTAATTGAGTAAAAATTCATAATAAATTAAACAAAGGACCTTAGTGATATTATTCTGAACCAGTCCTGCAAAAGATGAACTGTTTTTTACCCCATAGGTTGTTACCATGGTCAGGAATAAAGTTTTGCGTGTTTTTGTCCGTTCCCGGAAGACTTTCAATTTGTTTTCCAATTCTTTGGAATAGCTTTTGGTAATCTCGAAATCGTTCACTGAAAATTTCATCTCACATACATTGATGCATTGATCCCGCCTGTCAATCAGGAGGTCAATCTGGGCACCAGGCTGACCGTTATCCGTATTACTTCGCCAGACCGAGGTTTCAGTGTACACGTTCTCGATTCCCAGGTCTTTCTTCAATAGATGAACATGTTTCATGCAAATACTTTCAAAAGCATATCCACTCCAGCTTTTCCAGGATGCTTCTGCCGAAAACCGGATCCATGTACCCGGCCCTATTGATCGGCTATTTTCAATGAACTTGATATAGAATAAGGAATACTCGTCTGTAAGTCTGTAAATGGCATCTTTAGCTTTGCGGTCAAAGGGAATAAAAGGAGTAATAAAACCTGATTCGGTAAGTTCTTCCAGCAACTGGGTAGCACCACCACCGCTTGTAAGACGACAACTTTCTATGATTTCATTCCTGGTAAGTCCTGATTTCTTTTTCGCCAGGGCCCTTATTATATCTATATGATTTCTGGCATTATCAAAGAGTGAACGATAAAGATTTTCAAATTCTTCATGCAAGAGGCCATCTTTTGTAAAGCAGATGCGGTCAATGGCCTGGGCTGCACTTTCTCCTTTTTCAATTTCCTTCAGGTAGTGAGGGATTCCTCCCATGACCATATATAGCTGAAGAATTTGGTACCTGTCAAGTTTAATCTTCCTGGCTTTTAAGAAAAGTTCTGTTTCATTGACAGTAAAAGGCAGAAGCCTTATTTTCCGGGTTACCCGGTTGTGGAGCCCTCCTTTATTCCTGATCACATTCTGTATCATCCAGGATGCAGCAGAACCGCAAATGATGATAATCAGGTTTTTTTGTTGTGAGGCCCAACTATTCCAAAAGTTTTCAAAGGCTGGCAAAAATCCTGAGCGCTTTGAATTAATCCAAGGAAACTCATCAAAAAACACGACTTTTCGATGTTTCTTAAGCAAAGGAGTAAGGTAATCGGCCAACAGCTGAAGTGCCTGTATCCAATTTGCCGGTTTTGCAAGGGGCAGGCTGCCTGAAGTTTTAGATAAGGTTCCGATGAAATTCTCAAGTTGCTGATCAAACGTTGCATTGTGCATTCCTGAAAATTCAAATGCCATCTGTTTCTGGAAATAATTCCGGATGAGAAAGGTTTTGCCAACCCTCCGTCGCCCATACATTGCAATTAGTTCAGCTTCTCCGGAGCTTTCAATTTTTGACAAAAGGACAATCTCATCCACTCTGCCTATGATGTTTCCCATGGATACCATATATTATACTTCGCCAAAAGTACAATAAAAATATATAAAATGGCGTGATAAAAATGTTTATACTTCGCCAAAACTATATATTTATTATAGAATGTGGCATGATAAAAGAGGAAGAATCCAGAATCCAGAATCCAGGATCCAGGAGTCAGAATCCAGTCAGTCCAGGAGTCAGGAGCCAGGAGTCAGAATTCAGAATGGCTTGACCATGAATCCTCCTGATTTTAGTTTACTTTAACTGTAAACCTATTTTAGGACAAGACAATTATCTGGAAAATTATTCTGAATTCTGAATTCTGACTCCTGAATTCTTTAAGAATTTATATACATAGACTGTCACTCAATCATTCTCCATTATCCGTATAAATTTGATTCTCCTGTTCCGATACCCTGATGAAAGTGGTACGTTTTGTAAGTTCTTTCAACTGCGAGGCACCTACATAAGTGCAAGTACTCCTGATTCCGCCCAGTATATCAAGAAGGGTGTTCTCAACGGGTCCCCTGTAGGGTACTTCAACGGTTTTTCCTTCGCTTGCACGGTAGTCGGCAACTCCACCCATATGTTTATCCATTGCAGTTGAGGAACTCATCCCGTAGAATAGCTTTGATTTCTTACCCTGTTTTTCAATAAGTTCTCCTCCACTTTCATCATGGCCGGCCAACATCCCCCCAAGCATAACAAAGTCGGCTCCTGCACCAAAAGCCTTAGCAACATCGCCCGGGGTTGTGCAGCCACCATCGCTGATAATCTGTCCACCCAGGCCATGGGCAGCATCAGCACATTCAATAATTGCTGAGAGCTGGGGATAACCTACTCCGGTCTTTACCCGGGTGGTACAGACTGAGCCCGGTCCAATTCCCACTTTAATAATATCAGCACCTGCCAGTAAAAGCTCTTCCACCATTTCCCCCGTTACCACATTCCCGGCAATGATCACCTTATCATGGAATTTTTTCCGTGTTTGCTTTACAAAAGCTACAAAGTGCTCGGAGTATCCATTCGCCACATCAATACAGATAAACTTAAGGGCAGGATTGTCATTGAGGATGTGCGAGATATTCTCAAAATCCCTGGTTCCTGTGCCGGTACTGAGTGCAATATGGTTTTCAATCCCTTTCGGAGCATTTTGCATGAAGGTTTTCCATTGCTCTATAGAATAATGTTTATGAATGGCTGTAAAGAGCTTTTTTTCGAATAATGCCAGGGCCATTTCAAAGGTGCCAACGGTATCCATGTTAGCAGCCATTATCGGGATTCCGCTCCATTCACTATTACTGTTCCTGAACCTGAAGGTACGCTCGAGTTTTACCAGCGAACGACTGCTTAGTGTTGACCGTTTAGGCCTGAACATCACATCTTTAAATCCTAGTTTAATATCGTATTCAATTCTCATGGGCTTGTGGGTTTGATGTTGCTAAGATACCCTATTTGGTGTTTTGCGGGAAGCATCAGAGTTACCTTTGTTTAGATTTCAATCTTTTAGACAATTTGATCTAATCTGCACTACTATTCTTTTCCTGATCTTAACACCCGGGAAGCTCTTTTTTTACAGGGCTTGCCAGTAGGTTTATTAATTTAATTACTCTGATCCAGCTTCATGCAATTGTTTAATTATCTAAGGAATATTAACGGATATAGTAATCTTGATACGGGTAAATCCGTTAATTTTTCATATGCATAGGTAAAAAAATCCGATAATATACCCCATACATAGGTAAAAATATCCGATAATTTGCCCCATGCATGGGTAAAATTATCTAAAATTAATTATCTTTGTTGAAAATTACAGATATGATTAGGAGAAAATTATTCCTCGATCTAAAAACACATTTGCTGAAGAAGGAATTCACCATATTAACAGGGGCCAGGCAAACCGGGAAATCGACAATGCTTCGACAACTGGAAGAATATTGCAGGGAACAGGATATTCCGGTTCTTTTTCTCAACCTTGATAATAAACCGATTTTACAGGAGCTGAACCAAAGCCCGTTGAATCTCCTGAAATTCATTCCGGAAAGCAGTCAGAGAGTAATCGTTTTGGTTGATGAGGTTCAATACCTGGATGATGCCTCCAATTTTCTGAAATTATTATATGACGAACATGCAGGGAAACTCAAGATTGTTGCAACCGGAAGCAGCGCCTTTTATATCGATGATCATTTCAGGGATTCCCTTGCAGGAAGGAAAAAACTCTTTCATCTGTATACCTGTTCTTTTGATGAATACCTGGAAATAGCAGGGAAGCAACAGTTGTTGCAAGAACTCAGGAATATCCTTTCGAAAAAGGATTACAGAAGTACTCAAATAGAACTTCTCCGGATTGAATGGGAAAGATTTATGATTTATGGTGGATATCCTTCCATTATCACTGAACCTGAAGTAGAAGAAAAGATAAACCGCCTGAAAGAAATCAGGGATTCATTCGTGAAAAGAGATATCATGGAAGCAGGCGTTCAAAATGAAACCGCTTTCTATGGCCTTTTCAAAATACTGGCTGCCCAATCGGGAAACCTTGTGAATGTGAACGAACTGGCATCCACCCTGAGGATTAAGAACGAAACCGTAGTCAATTACCTTACTGTCTTGCAAAAAAGTTTTCACATTGCTTTGGTAAAGCCTTTTTCAGGAAATGTAAGGAAAGAACTAACCAAAATGCAGAAAGTGTATCTCATGGATATGGGTTTAAGGAATTGCCTCCTGGGTAATTTTCAACAGCTTGCATTCCGTGCCGATAAGGGTGAACTATGGGAAAATATGATGTTCAGGATGCTGGCAGATAAGTATGAAATGGATGAGATCCATTACTGGCGGACAACTGCAGGGAATGAAGTGGATTTTGTTTTACCTGCCGGCAATGAACCAAAAGCCATTGAAGTGAAGTATGACCAG